>DASQGM010000340.1:0-6649 GCA_035632615.1 bacterium
GCCCCCCGCCGACATCGACCGGTTGGCTCCGTCCCAACGGTATCTCCGCGGGCTCTACAGTGGAGGAACTCTGTGCGCCGAGTGCGTCGCGGTGCTGCAGGGAACGCTCCGGCCGCTGTTCACGAACGCCCCCGTGGGCGCCGCGCAGCGCATCGACGGCGTCGGACCAAGCCGCGCGCACACCGTGCTGGACTTGGGGGACGATCTCTTCACCGTCGGCCGCCTGCACCCGATGCTCGATCCCGCCCTCCGCGCTCAACGGATCGCGCAGGAGGCGGCCGATCCTGAGACCGCGGTGATTCTCCTCGACGTAGTGCTGGGAGAAGGCGTGCACGCCGATCCCGCCGGCGCGCTCGCGCCCGCGATCGCGGCCGCCCGGGCCGGCGCCGCCGGCGCCGGTCGTCACCTCGTGTTCGCGGCGTCCGTGTGCGGCACCGACGAGGATCCTCAACCTCGGGCGGAGCAGGTCGCGCGCCTTGGAGCGGCCGGCGTGCTCGTCGAGGACAGCAACGTCCGTGCCGTCGCGCTCGCGGGGATGATCGCCGGCCGTGATCCCGGGTTCGTGCTCCCCCCGCTGCGCTCGGACACCGCCATCCGGGACGACGCCGACGGCGAAGGCGGTCCCGCGGTACCCGAGCCGTGCGACACCGACAGGCGAGACCGGCATCCCGAGGACGCGCTCCTCTCGGGGCCGCCGCGCGTCGTCAACGTCGGGTTGGAGATCTTCGCCGACAGCCTCCGCGCCCAGGGGGTGGGGGTGGTGGATCTGGACTGGCGCCCTCCGGCCGACGGGGACCGCGACATGATCGCGCTGCTGGAGCGCCTCGAATGACCGGACCGGGCTCGGCGGGCGGCCGCGTCGATCAGGCGAACGCGGCCGCGATCCGGCGCGTGCTCGACGCGACACCCGTGCTCGTGGGGATCGGGCGGGCGCAGGACGTGGTCCCCGGCATGGCGGACGACCTGCTCCTGCACGCCGGCCCGCCGATCGCGTGGGACCACATGTCCGGGCCGGTCAGGGGCGCCGTTATCGGCGCGCTGCTGTACGAGCGTCGCGCGGCGAGCGAGGCCGAGGCCGTGCGACTCGTCGAGTCCGGTCGGGTCCGGTTCGAGCCCTGCCACCACCACGCGGCGGTCGGCCCGATGGCCGGGATCGTCTCCTCGTCGATGCCCGTCTATGTCGTGGAGAACGCCGCGGGACGCACCCGGGCGTACTCCACGCTCAACGAGGGGTACGGCAAGGTGCTCCGGTACGGCGCGTACGGCGTCGATGTGCTGGCGCGTCTCCGGTGGCTCGAGGAGACGCTCGCCCCGGTGCTCGGCCGCGCTCTCGAACTCGCGGGCGGGCTCGATCTGCGGACCCTCATCGCCCAGGCGCTGCAGATGGGGGACGAGGGCCACAACCGCAACAAGGCCGCTTCGGCGCTCCTGGGCCGTCTGCTCGCGCCGCACATTGCGCGGAGCGGTGCCTCCACCGACGCCCAGCACGAGGTGTTTCGGTATCTCGCCGAGACCGATCTCGCGGCCCTCAACCCGATCATGGCCGCGTGCAAGGCGACGATGGACGCGGCCCATGGGGTGCCGGGGAGCACTCTCGTCACGGGGATGGCCCGGAACGGTACGGAGTTCGGGATCCGCGTCAGCGGGCTCGGCGACCGGTGGTTCACGGGGCCGGCGGAGGTGCCCCGCGGTCTCTACTTCCCGGGGTTCTCGGCGGATGACGCGAACCCGGATGTCGGCGATTCCACCATCACCGAGACTGCGGGCATCGGTGCGTTTGCGATGGCGGCCGCGCCCGCAATCGTCAGCTTCGTCAGCGGGACCGCGCGCGACGCGCTCCAGTCCACGCTGGAGATGTACGAAATCACGCTGGCGGAGAACCCCGCGTTCGGGATCCCCGCGCTCGACTTCCGCGGGACGCCGACGGGGATCGACATCCGCAAGGTCGTCCGCACGGGCATCCTCCCGAGGGTCAACACGGGAATCGCCCACCGGGAGGCCGGGATCGGGCAGATCGGAGCCGGGCTCGTGCGCCCGCCCCGCGTCTGCTTCGAGCGCGCGGTGCAGGCGATGGCGGAAACGCTCGAACGCTAGCCACGTGATGGGCAGCGTCCGCGGGTCGGGCGCGCCACACGGAGAAGCAGAGGGGGTGTCGCATGGCCTTTAAGCCGGCGGAGATGAGCCGGGTCCGCGTGCTCGATCTGTCGCAGAACTTCAGCGTCGACTCGCCGCCGTTCGCGTACTACGAGGGGCCCACCGTGAAGTGGGTCAAGAAGATGGCGTTCGAGGGCGTCAACGCGCAACTGATCAGCAGCACGAATCACATCGCGACGCACCTCGACTCCCCGCTGCACTTCAACGATCCCGGCCCCGACGTCGCGGGCATCCCGCTCGAGGAACTGCTCGGGCCGGCGTGCATCGTCGACCTGGCGCAGTTCGGAATCGGGGACTATGATATCTACGGCCCGGAGCACTTCGAGCGGTGGGAGAAGAAGTACAAGACGAAGATCCAGCGGGGCGACATCCTGGTGATCCACACCGGGTACCATCACTACTACAACGAGGACTGGTACAAGGTCCGCAACCGGGAGAAGCCGAACTTGCCCCGGGCGTTTCTCCGGCACCCCGGTCCGCAGCTGGAGTTTTGCGATTGGGTCCTCGAGCGGGGGATCCGCTGGCTCGCGATCGACGCGATCTCCACGGACCATCCGTTCAACACCAACGTCCGCCGGGCGCGTCCGGACCTCGTGCCCGAGGTGGAAAAGAAGATCGGGATGCCGATCGACCGGGCGTTTCCCTGGCCCAAGGCGTACCAGGCCACGCACACGTACCTGTTCCCGAAGGGCGTGTTCCACGTCGAGAACGTAGGCGGGATGATCGACGAGGTGTTGAACATGCGGCTGTGGTTCGGCGCGTTTCCCTTCCGGTTCAAGGGTGGGGAGGCGGCATTCTGCCGCTGCTTCGCGTTCGTGCAGCGCTAGCGAGGAGGCAGGGTGTACCCTCTCGACGATCTGACGGTGGTGGACCTGACCCGCGCGCTCGCCGGGCCGTATTGCACGATGATGCTCGGCGACCTCGGCGCGCGCGTGATCAAGGTCGAGACGCCGGGGACCGGCGACGACACACGCGGGTGGGGGCCGCCGTTCGTCAACGGCGAGAGCGCGTACTTCCTGAGCATCAACCGGAACAAGGCCAGCGTTACCCTCAACCTGAAGGCGCCGCGCGGGCGCGAGCTGCTGTGGCGGCTGCTCCGGCGTGCGGACATCCTCGTCGAAAACTTCCGCCCCGGGGCGATGGACCGCCTCGGGCTCGGGTACGACGCGGTGCACGCGGCGGTGCCGCGCCTCGTGTACTGCTCGATCTCAGGGTTTGGGCAGACCGGGCCGTATCGCGAGCGCGCCGCGTACGACCTGATCGTGCAGGGCATGGGCGGGCTGATGGGAATCACGGGCGAACCCGACGGAGCCCCGATGCGCGTCGGCGTGGCGGTGGCCGATATCTGCGCGGGGATGTTCTCCGCGTACGCGATCCTCGCCGCGCTGCGGGCCCGCGAGCGCATGGGCACGGGCCAGTGGGTGGACGCCGCGATGCTGGACGGCCAGGTGGCCTGGATGACCTACATGGCCGCGAACTACTTTGCCACCGGGCACGACCCCGAGCGGGTGGGGTCGGCCCACACGAACCTCGTGCCGTACCAGCCGTTTCCGACGCAGGACGGTTTCGTCAACGTCACGGTGGGGAGCGAGGGGTTGTGGCAGCGGTTCTGCCAGGCGCTCGACGTACCGATCGCGGCCGATCCGCGGTTCGCCACCAACGCGGACCGGGTCGCGCACCGGCAGGAGCTGCTCGGCCTGCTGGACCCGGTGTTCCGAACCCGCTCGACCGCGGAGTGGGTCGCCCGGTTCCTGGCGGCCGGCGTGCCGGCCGGGCCGATCTCGCGGATGCACGACGTCATGGAGGATCCGCAGGTGCGGCTGCGCGAGATGGTGGTCGAGCTCGATCACCCGCGGGCGGGGCGGATCCGGGTGAACGGGGTCCCCGTGAAGCTGTCCGACACCCCCGGCGCCGTCCGGACCCCGCCGCCGGCACTCGGGGAGCATACGGACGTGGTGCTGCGCGAGCTCGGGATCGGCGCCGACGAGATCGCGGTGCTCCGACAGGAAGGAGTGGTCTGATCGTGTTCCGCCGGCGCCGGCCTCCGGCGCGGCCGATCACGTGCCCGTCGTGCGGGCTGGTGCATCCCGCGGACGCCCTCGCCGCGGCCCTGTACGTCTGTGCGGGATGCGGCCGGTCGCTGGCGATGCCGTCGGCCGCGCGGATCGCCCTGCTCGCCGATCCGCGGACGTTCCGGGAGCTCGACCGGCAGCTGATCTCGGTCGACCCGCTCAGTTTCATCGACCGCAAGCCGTACCGTGAGCGGTTGCAGGAAGCGCAGCGGCAGACCGGGCTGCGCGAGGCGGTGACGACCGGCCTCTGCCGGATCGGCGGACGCCCCGTGATGCTGGCGGTGTTCGATTTCGAGTTTCTGGGCGGGACGATGGGGTCCGTCGTCGGCGAGAAGGTCGCCAACGCGTTCGAGCACGCGACGCGCCGGCGCGTCCCGGTCGTCTGCGTGGCGGCGAGCGGCGGCGCCCGCATGCAGGAAGGCATGTTGTCGCTGATGCAAATGGCGAAGGTGTCCGCGGCCGCGGCGCGGCACGACCGCGCAGGGCTTGCGTTCATCTCGGTGCTGACCGATCCGACGTTTGGAGGCGTCACCGCGAGCGTCGCGTCGCTCGGCGACGTAATCCTGGCCGAGCCGGGGGCGCAGATCGGCTTCGTCGGACCGCGTGTGATCCAGCAGACGACCGGCATCGCGCCGCCGCCCGGGTCTCATGAAGCCGAGACGCTGTGTCGCAACGGGTTGCTGGACCTCGTCGTGCCCCGCGCCCCGCTGCGGGAGACGATCGCTTACCTCGTAGCCCATCTGAGCCGTCTGCCGGTCGCCCGCGGCCGCGCCGACCGGCTGCCGCCCGGCCTGGAGCGGGGGGCGTTGCCGGCGTGGGACGAGGTCCGCCTGGCCAGGCACACCGCCCGCCCAACGGCGCTCGACTACATCGGCCACATGGCCACGGGGTTCGTCGAGCTGCACGGCGACCGCCAGGGCGGCGACGACCCGGCGATCGTGGGAGGGGTCGCGGAGCTCGACGGGCAGCCGGTGATGATCATCGGACACGAGCGCGGGGGGACGCCCGAGGCCTTGGAGGCGCGGCATCGGGGGGCCGCCGGTCCGGGCGGCTATCGAAAGGCGCTCCGGTTGATGGAGCTCGCCGCAAAGTTCCGGATTCCGGTGGTCACGTTGATCGATACACCCGGTGCCGATTCCAGTTACGAGGCGGAGCGGCACGGGATCGCGCAGGCGCTTGCGCACACGCTGGCCGCGATGACCGTGCTGCCCACCCCGATCGTGTCGGCGATCATCGGCGAGGGCGGGAGCGGGGGCGCGCTCGCGCTCGGCGCCGCGGACCGGGTGCTGATGCTCGAGCACGCCATTTACTCCGTGATCTCGCCCGAGGGCGCCGCGGCGATCCTGTACCGGGATACCGCCCAGGCCGTCTCGCTCTCGGAGGCGCTCAAGCTCACCGCGCAGGACCTCCGGCGGCTCGGCGTGATCGACGTGGTCGTCCCCGAGCCTGAGGGAGGCGCGCACCTGGACCACGCCGCGGCCGCGGCCGCGCTGCGGCGCCACGTGGTCGCGTCGCTGAGAGCCCTGCGGCGCGTCGCGCCCGAGAAACTGCTGGGCCGGCGGTACGCCAAGTATCGGCACATCGGCCGCACCGGCGTGTACTGGCGGGAGATCGTGCGGGCGGAGATGCAGGATGCGCTCGACGCGATCGCCCGGCGGCTGCCGCGGGGCGAGGGGCCGTCACGACGGACGACGGGCGCCCAGCAGGGCTAGCCGTGCCTCCGACAGCCACCGCCCGCTCGGCGAGGCGTGAGGGTGCTCGCGCGGACCTGGGGACTGTGCTCGCACGGGCGGGCGCGGTCGCGTGGCTCCTGGTTGCCATCGCTGCGATCTCGGCGGCGCGGTTCCCCGCAGATACCTTCCTTATTTCGACGGGAGAACGCATCGGTCCGCTGCGCGTGGGCATGACCCTCGCGGAGGCGGAAGCCACGATGCGGAGGCCCAAGTCCACGTTCACCCTCCCGAACGGCGAGGACACCATCCACACCTGGTTTGCTACGGTTCGCAACGCGGACGGAACCGTCGCCATGGGGGGCGCCGGCGGCCTGTACGCGGTCGTGGACGCGTCGGGGAAGATCCGACAGGTGGGCGCGCACTACGCACCCCGCTACATGACATCCAACGGGCTGCACACCGGCGTCCCAGAGTCGACGGTGCGAGCGATCCTCGGGGAGCCGCCGGACGTCTACCCGCAGGAGGGCTACCACGAGCTGGCCTACCCCGCGCTGGGCATTACGTGCTCGATCGTCGACGATCAGCGGATTCGTGGATACAAGACCGTGTACGAGATCGTCGAGCCGATTCTGCGGGCCCGCGGGATCGAGATCTTCACGTTCTTCGACGTGGATCGCATCGACCCGGCAACCAGGACGATCTCTTCGATCGAAGGAGATCAGCTACAGTACGACCTGCCCATCCTGATCC
>DASQGM010000341.1:0-7470 GCA_035632615.1 bacterium
GGCGGGCGGCCCGGGCCCGACGAATGTCAGTGATCCAGGATCTTGACCCGTCCGAACGTCCCATACCAAGCGGCGGCGGCCGGCGGGAGCGCGAACCCCTGCACCCAGGGCTTGATCGCGATGATCACGCCGAGGTGATAGATTGGAATCGCCGGCAGCTCGGTGTTCAGGATCTTCTCCGCCGACTCGTACAGCTGCTTGCGCTTCGCCGCGTTCCCCTCGGCGGAACCCGCGCGCACGGCCTTGTCGTACGACGCGTTGTGCCACTTGGTGTGGAAGAAGTCCTGGTCGGAGTCGAACAGGATGTTGGCCCAGTTGGCGGGGTCCTCATAGTCCGATCCCCACCGGTTGATGTACGCTTCGTACGGCTGCGTCGCGTACGAGTTGAATGCGGCTTGGAACTCCTTCGCCTCCATCCGCTGCAGCGTGACGTTGATCTTCAGCGTCTCTTGCCACATCTGCTGCAGTGCCTGCGCCACCAGGTCGAACGTCACGAGCTTCGGCCACGAGATCTTGAAGCCCGGGAATCCCTTGCCGTCCGGGTACCCGGCTTCGGACAGCAGCTGGCGCGCGTGGGCGACGCCGCCAGTAAGGGGAGGCGTCGCGAGGTAGCCGATCGTGCCCGGCGGCGTGATCGTGGTGGCCGGATCGTAGATGCCGCGAAGGACCTGGGTGGCGATCCGCGTATGGTCGATCGCCAGGGACAGGGCTTGGCGGACCTTGGGATTGCTGAGGGGCGACTTCGTGTTGGTCGTGTCGCAGAACATCATCGCCGTGCCGGACCACCGGTACTTGTGGGTCTGTTTGCCGAGCGTCGCGTCGTTGCGAACCCGCACGATGTCGGCCGGCTGGATCTGGTCGGTGACGTCGAGCTCGTTGTTCTCGTACGCGGGCAGGCTGGTGCGGAACGGATCGTCGGTCAGCGTGAAGACGACCTTTTGGAGCGTCGGCTTCGGTCCCCAGTAGCGCGGGTTCGCGACGATCGTCAGCTCTTTATCGTGCTCCCACGACTGCAGCTTGAACATGCCGTTGCCGACGTGGTTGCCGGCCTCCACCCACTTCTTGTCATACTTCTCGACCTGCCACCGGGGCACCGGCATGAAGTTCCACGTGGACACGAGGCGCGGGAAGTACGCGGCGGGCGCGGCCATCGTGGCCTGCAGGGTCAGGGTGTCCACCGCCTTCACCGCGACGTTGTCGGCGGTCTTGGTCTTGCCCTTGTTGTAGTCGAGCGCGCCCTTGATCGGGTAGAACGCGGACGCGTAGTCGCTCGCCACCGCCGGGTCGAGCACGCGCTTCCACGAGTACTCGTAGTCCGACGCCGTGACGGGATGCCCGTCGGACCACTGCATCCCCGGCCGCAGGTGGAACGTGTACGTCAGCCCGTCCTTGGAGACGCTCCACGAGCGTGCCGCGAGCGGGACGACGTTGCCGTTGGCGTCGAAGGTGATCAGCGGATCGAACAGCGCCATGCCGATGAGGATCTCGGGACGGGCCTCCATCGTGGCCGGGTCGAAATGGAGCGGTTCCTGGTCTGGGTAGCGGAGGACTTGTTTCGCGGGCGCCGCGAGGGCCGCCGCGGCCGATTCGGGACGTGCGAACGAGGCCGCGCCTGCGCCGATCGTCGCCGCGCTCCCGATCATGGCGCTCAGTTTGAGGAACTGACGGCGAGAGATCAACCCAGACCGATAATACGTCTCCCAGGGAAACCGCATCGCCCGATTCGCCACCGCGCTCTCACCCCCGAACCAGTGTAGTGGTGCCTTGCAGCGATTCGGCCGGGCGGGCAGAAACCCTTTCGGGGCGGTCACGCCACCGTGACGGTGTCGCCCCGTGCCGCGGACGCTTTGACCGCGTCCATGAACCCAACCACGCGCCGAAAGTGTTCGAAGTGGTTCGGGCGCGCCGCCTCCCCGGCGGCGATACGCACGCCTTCGTGGAGCATCGAGAGAACCGGTTCGTCGATCCAGGGGAGGCGCGCTGCGCCCCGCTCTCCGTGGAAGCGGACCGCCGTCCGGTAGGGCTCGAGACGCAGCGCGTCCCGCGATCCGATCATCTCGATCTCGACCTCGCCCTGGGGCACCGTCGGGATCGACGCCGGCAGGCAGCGCGACAGGTCGATGGTAGCAATGGTCTCGTCCCCGAGTCGCGCGACGATCGCCGCCGTGTCCTCAGTGCCGCCGAAGAGGCCGGCGACGGTGGCGTGCACCCGGCGGGGCGCGTGAGGCACGGCCGCGCACAGCGTGTCGAGGAGGTCCCAGCCCACCCGGTCGAGGACCGAGTCGGCGCCGGAGGCGCGGGTGGGGACCCGCAGCCGGACGGCGGCGTAGATCGAGTGCAACGTGCCAAGTCCTCCCGCCGCGGCGAGCGCGACCGCGCGGGCCCCCGCTGGCGTGTGCCGGATCTCGCCGGATGCGAGCAGCACCCCGTGTCCCCTCGTCTGCACGGCAGAGAGGCGATCGAGGGCCTCCGTGGTCGTGGCCGCAGGAGCGGGGCACACGACGATCTTGCCCGCCCCTAGAGCGGCTTCGACCGCCGCGCCGCGCCCCGGATCGTCGCTGGCGACGAGCACGACCCCGAGCGCCGGATCCCGGGCCACCGATCCCCAGTCGCGTGCAAACGCGGCCGGGAGGCGCCGCGCCAGGGCGGCGGCAGCCGTCCGGTCGCGCCCGTTGGGGCTGGGGGCGATCGCCGACACGGCGGCGCCCGCGAGCGGCGCCGCGTAGTCCTCCAGCGCCGCCGCGTACCGGTTCGCGCCGATGATTCCAACCCCGATGGGAGACGTCATGCTTGGGTCCTCCCGCCCTCGACGGGGCCGCCGGCGGTGAGATGCACGACCCGGCCGGTGCGCCCCGACTCGACGCCCGCGAGGGCGAGCCGGAGCGCGGCGCGGGCTTCCTCCGGAGGCATCGGCACCGGGGCGTCGCGCCGCATCGCGTCGACGAACGCGGCGTGCTCACGCACGTACGCGGGCAGATTGTGCAGCAGGATCTCATAGCCCCCGGGGAACTCGGCGGCGCCCTCGCGGAACCGCGTGACGCTGATCAGGTCGTGATCCTTCGCGCGCAGCGCGCCGCGGTCACCGTACAACTCGAACTGGTGGAACGCCGGGTAGCCGGGCGGCAGGCAGTTACTGAGCTCGCTCGACCCGATGGCGCCGTTGGCGAAGCGGACGGTGTAGGTCAGGAAATCCGGCACCCCGCGGTTCCCCTCCATCGTGATCTTGTGCTCGCAGGATACCGAGACCGGCTCCGCCCCGACGAACCATCGCAGGAGGTCGGTTTCGTGCACGCCGTTGAGGATCGCCGCGCCTACCGTGACATTCGGATCGCCCGACCAGTGGGTGGCGGAGTAGTAGCCGCCGCTCTCGCCCGTCCGCGCTCGGCTCCGGCGCTCGTTCTCGCGCACGAGGCGCACCGCCCCGACGTCGCCGCGATCGACCGCCCGCCGCACCTGCATGTACCGCATCGTGAACCGGCGGCTGTGGGCGATCATCAGCCGGACCCCGGCCCGGTGGCACGCGGCGATCATCGCGTCCGCGTCCTCCACCGACGTTGCCATCGGCTTCTCGCACAGGACGTGCCGGCCGGTCGCGGCGGCGGCCTCGGTCCACTCGGGGTGCGACTTTTCTGGGGTCGCGATCACAACGACGTCGATGTCCTTCCGCGCGAGAAGCTGGTGGCCGTCCGCGTACGCGTCGGCGCCCCACGGCGCGGCGGCGGCGCGCGCGGCCTCCACATTCACGTCGGCGGCGGCGACGAGCGTTACCTGTTCTCTCAGGTGGTGCATCGCGGGGAGGTGCGCGCTGCGGGCGATGCCGCCGCAGCCGATCAAGCCGATCCGGATTCGTGCCACTCGTCACCTCCGGGAAGCGTGCGTTCGCCGCGGACACGTTCGCCGCACTGGCGACGCGCAGGATGCGTGGTGTCTCGGGGACATCGGCACAATACCACGTCGTCGGCGCACTTCCTGCCCCGGCGCGGCCGCCGCCCCGTGTCAAGGCGTTCGTGGAGGATCTTGTCGCCGCGATTCCCAAGCCCTTACGGCGTGAACGCGCGACGCATTTCCTGGCCGCTCCTCGGACTGTTGTGGATCATGGGGGCGGACCTCCGCCTGACCATTCTCGCGGTGCCGCCTGTGCTCACGCTGATTCATCGCGACCTGCATCTGTCCGAAGCGGGCGTCGGCGCGCTGACGGCGCTGCCGGTGTTTCTCCTGGCGGCCGCGGCGGTTCTCGGCTCGCTCCTGATCGCGCACATGAGCGCTGTCCGCGCGGCCGCGGTCGGCCTGCTGCTCGTCGCGGTCGCATCCGCGCTCCGCGGCGTCGGTCCGTCGGCGGGCATGCTCTTCGCGATGACCCTGCTGATGGGGGTCGGGGTGGCCGTGACGCAGCCGGCGATGCCCTCGCTCGTGGGCCGCTGGTTCACATCCCGCGTCGGCCTCGCGACGGCGGTGTACGCGAACGGTATGCTGGTCGGAGAAGCGCTGAGCGCCGCGCTCACGCTGCCGTTCGTGCTGCCACTTGTCGGGGGGAGTTGGGAGCGGAGCTTTGTCGTCTGGTCGCTGCCCGCGCTGCTGACCGCGCTCGTCCTCGGCGCGATGCCGGCCCCGCCGCCGGCCGAGGGGTCGGCGCGCCGGTGGTGGCCCGACTGGCGCGGGACGCCAACGCTGCGGTTGGGTCTGACGCTGGGCGGCGCGTCGGCCGCGTACTTCGGGTCCAACGCGTTCATCCCGGAGTTCCTCGGCGCCACGGGGCGCTCCGACATGATCGGGACGTGCCTGACCGCGCTGAACGCGGGACAGCTGCCGGCATCGGTGGCGGTCGCGTGCCTGGCCCCCCGGATGATCGGGCGGCGCGGGCCGCTCGTGTGGAGCGGCGCGCTGATCCTGGCCGGGCTGGCGATCTTCCTCCTCGTCCCGGGAGCCGGCCTCGTGCTCGGCGCGGCTCTGATCGGATTCTCCACGGCGCAGATCCTGGTGCTGACGCTGGCGATGCCCCCCCTGCTGACCGAGGCGCACGACGTGCACCGGCTCTCGGCGGGCATGCTCGCGATCGCCTACACCTGCACGTTCGTGTTTCCCCTGCTCGCGGGCGCCGCGTGGGATGCGACCCGACTCCCGGTCACGGCGTTCCTGACCGTGGCCGCCGGCTCCGTGCTCTCCGTGACCGCGGCGGCCGGGCTGCGGCGTTGAGCGCCGCCGACCGCCCGTCGGCCCGTGAAGGAACGGTCGGCCCCTCCGCGTATTCAGTGGACGTCGCCGCGTCTGCGCCCGACGTCGGCGTCGAGAAGACGCTCGGGGGAGACGAAGTCCCGATGAGTCAGTCCGCGACCGCCCTGGCCACGCCGGTGTCCGTCGAGTTGCCCCGGATCGCGCTTCGGGAGAACTGGTGGGTCATCATCCCGATCGCGGCGCTCGCGGTGGCGCTCGAGACGCACACGGTGTGGCTGCTCAACTACGTCCACGTCTTCGGCGCGATTCTCTGGACGGGCACCGACATGTTCATGGGGTTCATCCTCGGGCCGATTCTGCGGCGCGTGGACTTTCCGACCCGGCGGGCCATCATCGTCCGGCTGATGCCCCGGATGCTGTTCTTCATGACGACGGTCACGGCCGTGACGACCACCGCGGGATGGTACCTTGCGATCTGGCTCGGATTCTTCCAGCTTCCGCGCCCTCAGATCTGGTGGCTCTATGCCGCGCTCGCGATCGTCGCGGTCATGACGGTGCAGGGCCTGGGGATCCTGCTCCCCACCAACCTGCGCGTGTACGTCGAGATGCGCAGGGCGGAGCCGGACGGTGAGAAGATCTGCCGCATGATGCGCCGGTACATCAAGGTCGTGGCCATGCAAGCGGTGCTCCAGTTCATGATCATCTTCATCATGGGGCGGTTCGCGACGGGGCTGTGACGCGAGGTCCGCGCTCGGCCGCGCGAGCGGGCCCCATGCGGCTCGGGGTGGTGTTGCGCGATCTCCTGCCGTCGCCGGGACCGGCTCCGAGCATTGCCGCGCGCCGCATGGTCGAGCTGAGCGGCGAGGCCGAGGCCCTCGGCTACGACAGCGTCTGGATCACCGAGGGGACCGGCAAGGAGAGTTTCGCGATGCTCGGGGCGATGGCGATGGCCACCCGGCGCGTCACGCTCGGCACCAGCATCCTGCCGATCCTCTCGCGGCCGGCGACGGTGACGGCGATGGCCGCAGCGACGCTCGACGACCTCTCGGGCGGGCGCGTGACGCTCGGGCTCGGCACCGGCCATCCCGCGATCAGCGAGATGGCCCACGGGATCGCGCTGCCGCATCCGCTGCGGGCGATGCGCGAGTACGTCGAGGCGCTGCGGCTCGCGCTTTCGGGCGAACCGACGCGCTACGTCGGGGAGACGCTGCAGATCCAGCAGTTCCGCCTGGAGTTCACGCCGTCTCATCGCGTGCCGATCTTCATCGCGGCGCTCGGCCGCGCGATGCTGCGCCTTGCCGGGGCGTTGGGCGACGGCGTGATCCTGACGTGGGTGCCGGCCTCGCGCATCCCGTGGGTGCGCGAACAGGTCGCAGACGGCGCGCGGCGCGCCGGACGGGATCCCCAAGAGGTGACCGTGGTCGCCACCGTCCGCGTGTGCGTGTCGGACGAACCGGGTGTGCGCGACGCGGGCCGGCGCCAGCTCGCCTGGTATGCGCAGCTGCCGGTGTACGCGCGGATGTGGCGCGAGAGCGGATTCGGCGACGCGGTCGACCGTGTCACCGAGGCGCTCGGCGCGGGCGTGGACGCCGCCGCGCGGGTCGTGCCGGACGAGATGCTCGACGCGCTCGTGGCGTTTGGGGGAGCGACGCGGCTGCGGGCGCATCTCTCAGCGTATCGGACCGCCGGGGCAGATCTTCCGCTGGTGTATCCGGTGCCGGCCGGTGCCGACGCGCCGCTGACGGTGCTCGAGACGATGCGGGCCGCGGCGCCGGAACGAGGGGAGGGCGAACGGTGATTCGGGTGGCGGTGCTGGACGACTACCAGGGCGTGGCCCTGACGATGGCCGACTGGGGGGCACTCGGCGCGGGCGTGCAGGTGGAGGTGTTTCGCGACCATCTCAAGGACGAGGGGGAGATCGCCGCCCGCCTCGCGCCGTTCGCGGCGGTCGTGGCGATGCGAGAGCGGACGCCGTTCGGCGCGTCGCTGCTCGAGCGGCTCCCGGGGCTCGAGCTGCTCGTGACGACCGGCATGGGCAACGCCTCGATCGATCTGGACGCGGCATCCCGGGCGGGGATTGTGGTCAGCGGCACGCCGATGCTTCCCTATCCGACCGCGGAGTTGACGTGGGGCTTGATTCTCGCGCTCGCGCGGCGGATCCCGCAGGAACATCAGCTGGTCCGGGCCGGCGGCTGGCAGGCGACCGTCGGCGTCGGGCTCCGCGACAAGCCGCTCGGGGTCATCGGGCTCGGGCGGTTGGGGTCGCAGGTCGCCGCGATCGGCCGGGCGTTCGGCAGG
>DASQGM010000342.1:0-15096 GCA_035632615.1 bacterium
ATCAGGTCGCTCTGAAGTTGCGGGAAGCGCCTGACCGCCGGAACCTCGTCGAGACCTTGACGGCGCGCGCGATCGTCGGCACGGGTCTCGTCGCGCTCAGGGTCGTGGGAAGAGATCCCGAACGGGGGGCCCATGTGGCGAACCTGTGGGCCGAAACCGTCCTGGCGGGCAGCCAGTCATTCTTGTTGCCTAACAGTGCGGTAAGACCTGCCGCAGAAGCTGTTGCACCCGACATGCCGATCCAGGGGCGAAAGGTGTGGATTGCTCGACTGGCGCTGGCGATCCTCGGAGGGGCTACGGCCGGTGCGGTGCTTGTGCTTCTGCTGGAGCATGCACGGGGTATGACGCCCGTGAATGTGCCGCGTTCCCTCGTACAGACTCCAACGACGATGGCTCGCCGCGAAGGGCTCAGCGACCGCCTCGCAGACGAGCGGGCCACCCTGAGGAGCTAGCGAGACCGCACGCTGGTCGCGGGGTCCTAGCGGTTGAAGCACACATTCCGTCCGTGGACGATGCGCCTGTGTCGTTGCCGCCGGCGCCTCTCCGGCGGTCGAACCGGAGTCTACCGCCGGTGTGGAGCGGGTATAAACGAATTCGGGGGACTGTCGCGCGGCAGGTTTGCGGGCGGACCCGACTCGGAGGCACACTCTGCAACTCTGCGGATTCGGTGGCGGCGGTGCGCGAGCCTAGGATCACCTCCACGCCTCCAGCGCGGTCAGGGGCGCGGCACTCGCCCGCTCAATGTTATCGCGATGGGCTTCGCGCGCTGTGTGGGACCAAGACCGAGGCGTTTGGTCCTTGAGCGCTCGCGTCGCCGCGGAGGCAGACGACGGGTCGGGTGCTGCCGCTCACGTTTCTCATAGACTCCATCGAAGTTGCTCACGATCGCACAAGACCCTGCGGTCGCGTTGTCTTTCACAGCATCGGGTGCAAGCCTGATGGCGCCGCAGAGGCGTCCACGGGACAATGGGCCGGAGCAACGGCATCCCGGGAAGGACGCAGCGGCGGTAGCGCGGATGGTGAACCCGGACACGGCCCGCGAGCAGCACGCGCTCGGCGGCACGACCGCGCCGGATTCAGGAGTTGCCTACGAACGCCCGGCTAGAGCAGCGTACGGTAGTCGTTTCCGCGCGTTCTTTGACAAGAACCCCCTGCCGATGTGGGTGTACGACCTGGAGACCCTTCGCGTGCTCGAGGTGAACGAGAGCGCGATTGCGTACTACGGGTACACTCGCCACGAGTTTCTCGCGATGTCCCTCGCCGAGATCGTCCTTGAGGAAGATCGCCCCCGTCTCCTCGACCCGGCGCTGCGCAAAGGTGAGCCGCCACGCGCCGAGGTGTGGCAGCATCGCCGGCGCAGCGGGGAGATGATCAGCGTCACCGCCGTCTCGCAACACGTGGAGGTGTCGGGACGCCATGCCGTGTTGATGGTGGTGCAGGACGCCACCGCGACGAAGACGTTTGAAGGGGTTCCTGTTGGATTGTACCGCGCATCGCCAACCGGGGAATTGCTCGACGCGAACCCGGGATTCGTTCGCATGCTGGGGTATCCGAGCCGAGCCGCGCTCATGGCGAGGACCGCGGTCGACGTCTACGCGGATCCCGAGGTCCGCACCCGCTGGCGCGCCCGACTGGAACGCGAAGGGGTCGTCACGGACTTCGAGTGTCAGTTGAAGCGGTACGATGGGACGCGTTTTTGGGTGCGGACCAACGCCCGCGTCGTCCGCGACGCCACCGGCCGCGCGCTGTACTACGAAGGCGCGATCGTTGACATCACGGAGCGCAGGCAGGCGATCGTGCAGCTCGAGGCGCTGAACGACATCGTCACGGCCGCGGCCAGCGCCGCCGACCTGCGCACGTTCCTCGACACGCTGTTGGATCGCATGCTCGCCGTCCTGGATGGCGAGCAGGGAGGCATCTGGCTCGGACGAGACATCCACGTTGGGCGTCACCACTCGCCCGAGTTCGACGCGGAGGTGGTTGCGGCGGCCGCGGCAGCCGGGCTCCAGCCTGCGCGGGTGGAGGCGGTGGAGGACTGGGCGCATGCCACGGGGTCCATGGTCGTGCCGCTCGCACCGGTCATGCTGCGTCACGGTCTCCGCGCGTCGCTGCTGGCGCCGCTGCTCGCGAAGGGGCGGCCGATCGGCGGGTTTTCGATCGAGATGACCCATCCGCGCCGCTGGCTGGCCCAGGAGATCACGTTGGTGGAGGCGGTCGGGAGCCAGATCGGCGCCGTTGCCGAGCGGCTGCGGCTGCTCGACGAGGTCCAGGCCCACGCGCGCGAGATGGAAACGCTGCACAACCTGGGAACGGCGTTGCGTGGCATCGGCACGCTCGACGAGGCGTATGCGTCGATCACCGAATACACGAACACGCTTCTTTGCGGTGATCACACCTCGCTCGTGCTTCTCGATCCCGATGGGGCGACCCTCCGATGTGTGAACATCCGAGGAATCGAGATCACGGCGCTTGGCGGGACGTTTCCTGCCCGTGGCAACGCCGCCGGCGTGGCCATTGAGACCGGTCTTCCGTTCGTCACGCCCGACCTCGCCGCCGAACCCGCGACGTTGGGTTCACGCTTCCGGGAGCTCATGGGGCCCTGCGTCGCCGTGCCGATGCGAGAAGGCGAGCGAGTGATCGGCGCGCTGGTGGGGGCGCGCCGGCGGGACACCACGCTGCGTGTGTTTGCGGCCCGGGACGTCCACGTGCTGACCGCGCTCGCCGAGCTGGCGGGTAACGCGATCCACCGCACGCAGCTCTCCCAACAGCTCGCCCAGGAACTGAACAACCTCCGGGGGCTCTACGAGAGCGCGCAGCGAATGGCCGAGACCCTGGATCTCGAGCGCCTCGCCACCGACGCGACCGCGACGTGCGTGAACGCGTTCGGCGTATCCTTGGCGTGGCTAGCGACGTTCGCCGACAATGGGAACCCACATCTCTTGGCCCACGCTCCGGCGAGCGCCACCCTGCCCGCGCTGATCGTGCCCCAATGGGCGACGGTACACGGCACGGGACCGTTCGCGAAGGCGCTCGACGCCGGGGAGGCCGTCGTAGTTCCGGATTTTGAGCAGGCGCCGACACTGCCGCCGTGGGGGGCCGCGATGCTGGCGGCCGGCCTGCGTACCGCCGCGGCGTTTCCGCTGGTCAGCCGCACCCGCACGTTCGGCATCCTCGCGTTGTACGGGGACCAGGCGCAGACGTTTACCGCGGACCGCGTCGCGTTCTTCCGGGCGTATGCCCATCAGCTCGCAGCGGCCCTGGAGAACGCCCGGCTGTACGACGATGCGGCGCGCCGCTTCGCTCAACTGCAGGCGCTCCGGGAGATCGACTTGGCCATCACCGCCAGCCTGGACCTGCGGGTCACGCTCAGCGTGTTCCTCGACAAGCTCGTCCCGCTGCTCCGGGTGGACGCGGCGGACGTGCTCATCTGCGACAGCAGCGGCCGCGTCGTTCGTTACGGCGGCGGCCACGGATTCCGCACGAAGGCGCTGGAGCGCGTCCGCGGCCAGCTGGGCGAAGGCTACGCGGGCCGAGTCGCCGCGGAGCGACAGCGCGTGGCGGCGGACCTACGGGTCGAACCGGGCGAGTTCGCGGACGTTCCCGGCTTCGCCGAGGAAGGGTTTCGCGCGTACCACGCCGTGCCGCTGCTGGCCAAGGGCCAGGTCGTCGGCGTGCTCGAGGTGTTTCACCGGCAGGCGCTCACGCCCGACCAGGGCTGGATCGACTTCCTCGATGCACTCGCCGGCCAGGCCGCGATCGCGATCGACAACGCGGCGTTGTTCGAGCGTCTCCAGCGTGCCAACATCGACCTCACCCTGGCCTACGACCAGACGATCGAGGGATGGTCGCGCGCCCTCGATCTGCGCGACGAGGAGACCGAGGGCCACACGCAGCGCGTCGCCGAGCTGACCATGCGGCTGGCCGTGCAGATGGGCGTGCCGGGGCGCGACCTCGCGCAGATACGCCGGGGGGCGCTGCTCCACGACATCGGAAAGATGGGCGTGCCTGACCGGATTCTGTTGAAGGCGGGCCCGCTCACGGAGGAGGAATGGGTGGTCATGCGTCGCCATCCGGTCCGCGCCCATGAGTTCCTGTCCTCGATCGCGTATCTGCGCCCCGCGCTGGAGATTCCGTACTGCCACCACGAGCGGTGGGACGGGACGGGGTATCCGCGCGGCCTCAAGGGCGAGCAGATCCCCCTTGAGGCGCGCATCTTTGCCGTGGCGGACGTATGGGACGCGCTCACGTCGAACCGTCCGTACCGCTTGGCGTGGACCGCGGAGGACAGCCGCCGGTACATTCGGGCACAGGCGGGTCACCAGTTCGACCCCCAGGTCGTCGAGGTCTTTCTGCGCATGGTGCAAGAGGCGTGAGCTCGACCGCTGGGCGTGGCGAGCGCCCGAGATTCGATCGGCGACCGGTACAGCGCGCGGGTGGAAGCGGGCATCCGGCGATCAGAGAGGTGGCGTAGTGAGTCGCGTTCGAGTCGATCCGAAGGCCGTCATCCGGGCGGCGGCTCTGGGATTGCACCGCCTGTGGGTCTCGCTGCCGGACCTGAAGCTCCGGCTGACACAACGGCTGTCGGGGGAGACCAAGGTCGCGATGGGGTACGCCGCCGCCGTGACGATCGTGATCGTCGAGGCTGTGGTCGTTTATCATGCCCTCGCGCTCAACGCGGCCGCCACGCAACGGGTCCTTGCCACGAGCCGGGTGATTGAGTTGACTCATTCGTTGACGACCGACGTCCAGGGCGCGGCGATCGCGGAGCGCGAGTATCTGCTGTCGGGCAATGACCGCGCGCTCGTTCCCTACGCAGACAACGTCCGCGCGTTCGACCGTAACCTCGCCGCACTTCGGACGGCCATCGCCGGCGACCCCGAGCAGGTCGCGCGCGTCGACACAATGGGGCATCTGTTTGCGACGTGGCGCGTTCGGGAGACCGAACCCGAGATCGCCGCGCGGCGCGCCGACCGGGAGAGCGTGGCCCAAGCCACACACGCTGCCCACGCGATCGCGTTGCAGCTCCAACAGGACGTTCGCGAGGCGAGTGGACAACTTGCCGGCGGCAATCCCGAGTGGAGGCAGGGGGTTGCGGCGCTCGTGGTTCAACTTCAAGCCGGCCTGGCTGCTGAACGGTTGCCCGCCGCACTCAGCGATTGGCGGGCGGCGCTTGGTTTGGCGGACGGGTTGAACGACGGCGATGTCGCATCCCGCACCGAGAAGATCGACAAAATCGAGGGGCTTCTCCGCATCCGGGAGACGTCGACGGCGGTGGCCGCCGCAGACCTCGCCCGGATCGTCTCGTTGCGCACGGGCTCCGAGCTCGGCGACCTGCGACAGGCCGCCGCAGGTGCGGCCGCGGACGAAGTGGGCGACCTCCAGGCGCTCTTCGCCCAGGTTCGGCAGGCATGGGGATGGGCGGACACCGCAGCGATTGCCGGTTCGTTCTTGCTCATCGTCCTGCTGCTCGGCGCCATGGTTGAGTTCCGCGTCTTGTCGGCGCGGGAGCAGACGCAGGCGCGGGAGATGTCGCTGCTCAACCAGCTCGGCGAATTGTTGCATGCATGCGGGAGCTTCGACGACGCGTGGGGAGTGATCGAGCGGTTCGCGCAAGCGTTGTTCCCGACGGCCGCCGGCGCGGTGTTCCTGATCAGCCCGTCGCGTGACCTGGCCGAGCGCGCCATGCGATGGGGGCGAGGCCCGCTCGGCAAGGAAGCCTTTGCGCCCGCCGAGTGCTGGGCCGTCCGGCGCGGGCAGCTGCACATGGTCAATGACACCCATCTCAGCATGGTGTGCCGGCACTGGGGTGACGAGTCTCCGACCGCCTACGTGTGCCTGCCGCTGGGCGCGCAGGACGAGATGCTGGGGGTCATGGTGCTCACCTCGGAAACGGACGCCGGGAGAGCCGCACCCCCGTTGGCGGAACAGATGCCGCAGGCGCGAGCGCTCGCCGAACAGATCAGCTCCGCGGTCTCAAACCTCCGGTTGCGCGAGACGCTGCGCAACCAGTCGATTCGCGACCCGCTCACCGGCCTCTTCAACCGGCGGTACCTGGAAGACACGCTGGACCGGGAGTTGTGCCGTGCGGAACGCCAACAGCGGAGCGTCGGGGTGATTATGTTCGACATCGACCACTTCAAGCAGTTCAACGACACGTTCGGCCACGAGGCGGGGGACGTCCTGCTCCGGGAGCTCGGGCAGGCGCTCCAACGCTCGATTCGGGCGGACGACATCGCGTGCCGCTACGGCGGGGAAGAGTTTCTGCTGATCCTACCCGAGTCGTCGCTGGAGCACACGATCGCGCGCTCCGAGGCACTTCAGGCGCTCACCGCCGGGGTCAACGCCGTGCACCGTGGCCGCGCGCTCGGTCGCATCACACTCTCACTGGGCGTGGCGGAGTTCCCCGAGCACGGGAACACAACCGACGCGCTGATCCGAGCGGCCGATGCCGCATTGTATCGCGCGAAACAGCACGGCCGCGCGCGCGTCGAGGTTGCCTGATCGCGCGCGCCGCGGTCTGCGCATGACTTTGTCGGGCGCAGGTCGGGCGTCGGAATCGTCATCGCGTGGGACGGCTGAGCGACGCCGGGGTCAGCGGAGACACGGATCCCGCGGAGTTCCGGCAGCCGATGGCGCGGGCGTTCCTTCGTCCCAGTGGTCGCGCAACGCGCGAACGATCCACGGCATCGCGACCCTCAGCAGGCGCGTGTGATAGACAGGTCCGACGTCGACCTGGCAGACGACGCGGCGCCGCAGCACCGGGTCGCCGGCGTCGCCGTGAATGGGCAGGCCCTGCGCGCTGGCCGCGAGGACGAGCCCGTCTCCCGCTCCGAACGAGAGCGTGGAGGTCGGGAGCGCGCCCGTGATCCCCTCAACCGTGTCGAAGCCTGAGCCGTCAACGCGTGGATTGTTTCCGTACAGCACATAGACGCGGACCGATTCGGGGATGTCGCGGCTGCGCAGCTGCGTGAGCGTGGTGCCTGCGCCTCCAGGAGGCGTCGTCCACGGCTCGCCCGCCTTCGCCCGCCAGTACGGAAACGTCGGGTAGAGGTCGCGGACGAGCGGGCCGTGCGCCCACGCGGTGAACGGGAATCCCGCGAGGCTCCGGTCCCCGATGTAGGCGAGCGCCATGCCCTCGTTCGGCGCCCCGACGAGCACGAGCCGGTTGACGAGTCGCGCCCATCCATCTGCGTTCTCGGCGATGTTCCAGCGCGCCGCGAGCCCGCCGACGCTGTAGCCTATGACGTTGATGCGGGACGCATAGACGATCGGACGGACGACCCTGTGGACGTAATCCGCCACTTCCGCCGCCTCAGCCTGGAGCGCCAGCGACCCGGACCGGTAGGACGCCCAGAACACCGTTTGCACGGGGCCGGAGCCGATGTAGCCAGCTTTCTCCATCTCCGCCAGGATCGGGCCGGGCGCGTAGGTCCTTTCGTTGCGATAGCCTGGGACGATGACCGTCGGGAGTAGCACCTCCGCGACGGCACGTGACGTGGCCGCGGCCGGACCCTCGCGGACGGTCACCGTGACCGGCAGGCGCAAGTTGTCGGTGGGAGGAGGGAGCGGTGGGAACGTGCCGACCGGGATTCCTCCGACGAGGACCCGGCCGTTCTTCAGGTCCAGCAGGATCGCAAACCGGTTCGGCATGTGGGACAGCGGTAACTCCGTGCTGACAGAGACGGGGCCGGTCGCCATGACGAGCGTCAGGACCGGGGGATCCGCCGCGCGACTGAGTTGCGCGGTGGTGACGGCAACACGAACGGTGTGAGCGTCCGCCATGTCGGTGCCGGCGATGGCGACGCGCGGCACCTCGGGTGCGCCCGCCGTCACGCTGGGCAGGGCCGCGAGGAGGCACGCCAAAAGACAGGCGCCGCTCCACCTACGCTTGGTGGCGAGTCTGGTTGTCACGACCGCGAGCCCGCACGCAGCGCCGCGTTCGCGGCGCCACGGACAGGTTCCGCACGTCGATGCCGGCGGGGCCGGTCGGTGAGGAGACACCGCGCCGTGCACGGTCCCTCCTCACCGGTTGTGCCCTAGTGCGTCGCGGGAGCGAACGGCTTACGGGGCCGTCCAGAGCGATTTGCCGCCCTGGTCCGTGATGTTCAAGAACGGTTTTTCCTGCGTGCTCCACCCCGCGTAGATTCGCGGGGTGCCGGCCTCATCCGAAAGCGTGACCTGCGGGGTGATGTTCCCGCTCGCGCCAAACCCCAGGTACAGGCGGGTGCGGCCGGTGTCGTCTTGCAGCGTGAGCTGCGGAGTGGGGCGCTGACTCCCGAATCCGATGAAGACGCGACCCTTGCTCGCGTCGTCGTACATCCACATGCCCGGGCGGCCGGTCGTGTCGAACCCCAGGGTGAGCCGCGTGTGCCCCGCGGCGTCGACGAGGTCGAGCCTTCTCGCCTGCAGGGACTGCGCCTGCGACATCGCCTGCTCAACGCCAATGCCCCCCACCAGCAGCAGCACCAGCGTCATGATCCACCCGATCGAGGTTCGCTTGAGCTTCTTCTCCAGCGCCGCAACCCTTGTCTGGAGTGCTTCCGCGTCTGACGTCGTCACGGTCGTTTCCCTCCCCCGTCTTGTGCGTGGGCACCTCGAACGCGATAGCCTACGGCGAGATATACGTCCGAGCGCCCTCGTTCCCTTCCTGCCCCGCGTTGGAACTGCTCAGACACACGTTACACGGTTCACGCGAGAACCCCGCGAGACGCGCGCCGGGTGGTCCGTGGAGGAACCCCGCGTGTGCTCGGGAAGGATCGGATGCCGTTTGATCGACGCGGCCAAG
This sequence comes from bacterium, assembly GCA_035632615.1. Lineage (GTDB taxonomy): Bacteria > Sysuimicrobiota > Sysuimicrobiia > Sysuimicrobiales > Segetimicrobiaceae > JAJPIA01. The sequence continues at coordinate 8,786 of DASQGM010000342.1, forward strand.
ACCGCCGGGATCGTCGCGGCGACACGGTCGGGCCTGCCCGCCGCTCCACGGGCGGCCGAGACGGGAGGGGGACGATGGGGAGGCTGGCGGGGAAGGTCGCGGTGATCACGGGCGGGAGTCGGGGGTTCGGGCGGGCGACCGCGATCGTGTTCGCGCAGGAGGGGGCGGACGTGGTGATCAACTACCGGGCCGCCGAGCGAGATGCGGTCGCGGTGGCAACCGACGTGGAGCGGGTTGGGCGGCGGGCGTTGGTCGTGCGTGGGGACATCGCGCGACCGGCCGATACCGCGTCGCTCGCCGAGCAGGCGCTGCGCGCGTTCGGGCACGTGGACATCTTGGTGAACAACGCCGGCATCATGGACGTGACCGCGTTTGCGACGCAGGACCCGGCGACCTGGACGCAGATGATCGACGTGAACATCTACGGGACGCTGACTCTGACCCGGGCGCTGCTGCCGGCGATGATGGCGCGCCGGACGGGACGGATCATCAACCTGTCGTCCCAACTCGGCCACGTGGGCGCCGAGAATTTCGCGGTCTACTCGGGGACCAAGGGCTTCGTGCTTGCCTATACCAAGTCGCTCGCCCGAGAGGTCGGCCCGCACGGGATCACCGTCAACGCGATCTGTCCCGGCGGCATCGTCACGGACATGAACCGGCACATCTATCCGCCCGAGCGCCAGAGGGCGCGCGCCGCCGAGTTGCCGCTGCGTCGCATGGGGGACCCCGACGACATCGCGCGCGCGGCGGTGTACCTGGCGTCGGACGATGGGCGCTTCGTGACCGGTCAGTGCCTCGACGTCAACGGCGGCTCGATCATGGTCTAAGCACGCCCATCGATCTCGACGACCTTGCGCCGGCTGCCGTGGCCGCGGACGATGCGGACGTGGGACCGGGGAACGCCGAAGTGCTCGGCCAGGGCCTCCACGAGCGCCGCGTTGGCGCGGCCTTCGTGCGGGGGTGCGGTCACGGCGACGCGGAGGGTGCCGTCGTCCTGGGGCTCGACGCGCGTCCCCCGGGCTCTCGGGACGACCTGCACAGTCAGCCGCACGATCTCACCCTCCCCCGACGCGCGGCGATCTCGCGGGCGGCGAACGCCGGTGCGATGACGGTTCGGCGCGGGCCCGCGGCACGCCCTGCCGGCCGTGGCGGGCCCCGTTGACCCCGGTCTCGTGGCTTGCTATCGTGCAAGCGTGTCCCGGGAAATGCGCGCAGGCGCGATGCGACCGAGCTTCTGTGCTCACCTCCGGTGCGCGTCCGCACCATGCGTTGCGGGACGGCCCCCGGCCTCCGAACATTCGCATCCTGGCGGGTTCCCGGGGTCGGTGACACGCCGGTAGCGGATGCCCAGGCCCGCGATCGCCCTCGACATCGAGACGGTCGGCCACGAGTGGGAGATGCTCGCGCCCGAGGTCCGCGCCTACCTGCTGGAACGCGAGCGGGATGAATCGCGGCGCGCCGAGGTCCCGCAGCGCCTTGCGCTTCACCCGGGCACCGGCCGCGTCATCATGATCGGGGTGTGGTACATCGACGAGGAGCGGGGGCGGGTGCTCGTGGAGGGCGCGCCGGCGGAGTGGGCGGCGCTCGACGACCGGGCGCAAATGCTGCAGGGCACGGAGGATGCGATCTTGCGCGAGTTCTGGGGGCTGGTGCGCGAGGTCGGCACGATCGTCACGTTCAACGGTCGGTCGTTCGACGGCCCGTACCTCATGATTCGATCGGCGATCCTCGGAGTCGAGCCGAGCCGAAACCTCGTACCATACCGGTACAGCTTCCAGGAACACTGTGACCTCGTGGACGTACTGAGCTTCTGGGGTGCGCGCACCGCGTCGGGGACCCTCGACTTCTGGTGTCGCCAGTTCGGTATTCCGTCGCCGAAGGAAGAGGTGCGCGGTGCGGCGGTCGGAGACCTGTTCCGGGACGAGCGGCTCCGGGATCTCGCCCGGTACTGCCTTGGGGACGCGCGCGCGACGGCGCAACTCTACCTTCGCCTCCGACCGATTGTGAAGGTGCTGGATGCCCGGGGCTGACGTGGACGCTGCGACCGGTTTTCCGTTCCTCCGGGCGTGCCGGCGGCAGCGGACCGCGCGCACGCCCGTGTGGGCGATGCGCCAGATCGGCCGCTACTTGCCCGAATACCAGGCCGTGCGCGCCCGCATGAGCCTGCTCGATCTGTGCAAGACCCCCGAGGCGGCGGCCGAGGTGACCGTGCGGGCGGTCGAAGTCCTCGGCGTCGACGCCGCGATCATCTTCGCCGATATCCTGCTCGTCACCGAGCCGTTCGGGGTCGGGTTGTCGTTCGTCCGGGGCGAGGGACCGATGATCCACCGGCCGATCCGCACGCGCGAGGCCGTGCAGCGCCTGCCGGACGTCGATCCGGCGGAGGGCGTGCCGTTCGTGTTCGAGGCGGTCCGGCTCGCGCGCGAGGGGCTCGGCGGCCGCGTCCCGCTGATCGGCTTTGCGGGCGCGCCCTTCACGGTGGCGTCGTATCTCATCGAGGGGCGGCCGTCGCAGGCCTTTCGAGAGACGAAACGCCTGATGCACGCGGATCCGGAGGCATGGCATGCGCTCATGGATCGGCTGGCCGGGCTCACCGCCCGCTACCTCAACGGCCAGATCGCCGCAGGCGCGGACGCGGTGCAGCTCTTCGACAGCTGGATCGGCTGCCTCGCGCCGGACGACTACCGCCGGTTCGTCCTGCCGCATTCGCAGCGGGTCATCGCGTCTATCACGCCCGGTGTGCCCGTGATCCACTTCGGGACGGGCACCGCGGGCTTGTTGGAGCTGATGCGCGAGGCCGGCGGGGACGTGATCGGGCTGGACTGGCGCGTGGACCTCGGGCAGGCGTGGCGCCGGCTCGGCGACGGGGTGGCGGTCCAGGGAAACCTGGACCCCGCGCTGCTGCTCGCGTCGCCCGGTGAAATCCGGCGCGGGGTGCGCAGGGTGCTCGAGGCCGCCGGCGGGCGCGCGGGGCATGTCTTCAACCTCGGGCACGGTGTGCTGCCCGAGACGCCCTGGGAGCATGTCGTCGCGATGGTGGATGCGGTGCACGAGTTGAGCGGGGGGAGCGATGTGAGCGCGCCGTTGGGACCGTCCGAGAGGCCGAGCGCGTGACGGGGACGTGCGGCGCGGTGCTGCTGATTGCGTACGGGGGGCCGGACACCCTCGCGGACGTTCGCCCGTACCTCGCCAACGTGCTGCGCGGGCGGCACGTGCCGCAAGCCCGTATCGACGAGGTGGCGCATCACTACGAGCTGTTCGGCGGGCACTCGCCGCTGACCGAGTTGACGCGCAGGCAGGCGGCGTCGCTCGAAGCGGCGTTGCGGGCGCGCGGGCACGTGCTGCCGGTGTTCGTCGGCATGCGGAACTGGACGCCGTACCTCCACGAGGCGCTCGCTGAGATGCGCTCGCGCGGCGTCCGGCGGGCGGCCGGCATCATCATGGCGCCCCAACAGAGCTACTCGAGTTGGGAGCAGTACCAGGAGAACGTCGCCGCGGCGCGGGCGCGCGTCGGCGGAGACGTGCCGGAGGTGGGGTACGTCGCGCCCTGGTACGACGCGCCCGGGTTCGTGGAGGCGCAGGCGGATCGGGTCGCGGCCGCGCTCGCCGCGGTCCCGGCCGGCCGGCGCGCCGACACGCGCATCGTGTTCACGGCGCACAGCATTCCGGTGCGCATGGCCGACGCGTCGCCGTACGTAGCGCAGGTCGCCGCGTCGGCCCGGCTCGTCGCCGAACGGCTGGGGCACGCGCGTTGGTCCATCGCCTACCAGAGCCGGAGCGGAGATCCACGCGAGCCGTGGCTCGTGCCGGACGTGAGCGACATGGTCCGCGACCTCGCCGGCGCCGGCGCGACGGCGGTCGTCGTGACCCCGGTGGGGTTTGTGTCCGACCACATCGAGGTGCTGTACGACCTCGACACCGAGGCCCGTGCCGCGGCGGAGGCGGCGGGTATCGGCTTTCACCGGGCAGGCACCGTGATGGATCATCCGGCGTTCATCCGGGCGCTCGCCGATCGGGTCGAAGCCCTCGTCGCGACGCCGCGATGACCGCCGCGCGCCGAGATCCCGTGAGGCCTGAGCCGCCGGCGGCGTCTGGGAGCAGCGCGCCGCGAGACGGGGCGGCGCCGGCCGCCCGGCGGGTCCGAATCGCCGTCATCGGCGGCGGCATCGCGGGGCTCGCCGCGGCGCACCGATTGGTCGAATGTGCATCGCAGACGCGCACCGGCCTCGACGTCGTCCTCTGCGAAGCCGGCCCTCGGCTCGGCGGTTCCATCCGTACGGAACGGCACGACGGGCATCTGATCGAGGACGGGCCCGATTCGTTTCTCACGGAGAAGCCCTGGGCGGTCGCCCTCTGCGGGCGTCTCGGGATCGCCGACCGGTTGATCGGCACCGCGCCCGATCACCGGCAGACGTTCGTGGTGCGGGGAGGGCGCCTGCGCGCGCTGCCCGATGGGTTCGCGCTGATGGCGCCGATGCGGATCGGCCCGGTGCTGCGGTCCGACCTGTTCACGTGGTGGGGTAAGCTCCGGATGGGCATGGACCTGGTGCTGCCGCGCGGACCGGCGCGCGAGGACGAGAGCCTCGCCGCATTCGTGACGCGGCGGTTCGGTCGTGAGGTGCTGGACCGCGTCGCGCAGCCGATGGTCGCCGGCATCTACACCGCGGATCCCGAGACGCTCAGCCTCGGCGCCACGATGCCCCGGTTTCTCGACATGGAGCGGAGGCATCGAAGCGTGATCCTGGCGCTACTGCGTGCCCGCGCCGCCCGGGCACACGAGGCCGCCGCGGCGACGGGCTCCGCGCCAGACATCGCTCGATCCACGGGCCCGCGCTGGGGTCTGTTCGTCGCACCGGACACGGGCATGGGGTCGCTCGTCGACGCACTCTGCGCGCGCCTGCCTGTCGGTACCGTTCGTCTGGGCACGCGCGTGCGAGCGATCGCGCGCGGCGCCGGGAGCGGGGACGCCGCCGGCTACCGGGTTACGCTGGAGGACGCGCCTCCGATCACCGCGGACGGCGTCGTCGTGGCGACCCATGCACCGCAGGCGGCGGCGCTCGTCGATGGACTCGATGCCGGGCTCGCGGCCGAGCTCCGTTCCATCTCATACGCGTCGTCCGCCGTCGTGACGCTGGCGTACGGGCGCGACCAGATCGCGCACGCGCTCGACGGGTTCGGGTTCGTCGTCCCGGCGGTGGAGCGGCTCCCGATCCTCGCATGCAGCTTCTCGAGCGTCAAATTTGCCGGGCGCGCCCCGGAGGGGCGCGTGCTCCTGCGCACGTTCCTCGGCGGCGTCCTGCGCCCGGATGAACTCGCCCGCGACGACGCCGCCCTGGCTGCGGTCGCGACGGACGCCTTGCAGCCGCTGCTCGGGATCAGCGGGCCGGCTCGCCTCACGCGCGTGCGTCGCCACCTCGAGTCGATGCCCCAGTATGTCGTTGGGCACGTCGCGCGAGTCGCGCAGATCGAATCGCTCGTCAGCGGACACGCCGGCCTCGCCCTGGCGGGCGGCGCCTACCGCGGTGTCGGCATTCCTGACTGCGTTCGCTCGGGCGAGCAGGCAGCAGAGCGCGTGTTCAGCGAGTGTTTGCGTGTGCCTTGACCTGACCCGCCGCCGCAGTCCGTCGCAAGCAAGCGTTCCGGATACCGTCGGGGTGTCGGCCGGAATCCGGCGGACATCGTCTTCTGCGCGCACCAGTTCCACGCGGTCTTGTCTCTAGCCGGCGGGCGACCGAAAGGAGGGCGGCATGCCCACAACGAGGCGAGATGCGCTCTTCTGGGTCGTGGCGACCGTCATCATCCTGAGCGTCCTTGCGGTCGCGGTGCCACTGCGACATACGAACTACAACCACGCCACCTTCTGGGTGAGAGTTGTGGTCGGCCTCGTCGTCTTCAGGATGGGGATGCAGGTCATTTGGGCCGGCATGCGAAGCCGGCAGCGGCCGCGGCTCTGGGTGGGTGGCGGGGTCGCGGTCATCGGGCTGTACCTGGTCTACCTGGGACTGGCCTCTCAGGGATTGGTCCCACGCTAGGGGCGCGACCGGCCGCCGCCGATGTCACAGGGCAGTCAGCCCGCTAGCGCTCCGTGGACAGGCGCGGGTCGAGCGCGTCGTGCAGGCCGTCGCCCGCCAGGTTGAAGCTCAGGACCATGGCCGCGATCGCGATGCCGGGTGCGAGCGCCGCCCAGAACGCGCTGAGCAGGTAGCTGTAGCTGTCCGCGAGCATCGTGCCCCACTCCGGGGCCGGCGGCTGGGCGCCCAGCCCGAGGAAGCCGAGCGCGGCGGCGTCGAGGACGGCGGTCGCGATGCCGA
>DASQGM010000343.1:0-5878 GCA_035632615.1 bacterium
CCACGCCGGCCTGCCGGCGGACGCCGTCCACGACGTCCGGCGGGATCTCGCGGATCGCGTCCTCCTCGGCCGGGGTCGGACGTCGGACGCGATCATAGTGGCCAGGAATTTGCACTCGTCCGCTCCGGTCCTTGAACGTGCTCAGCGCCCAGGTCAGGCGAAGCGCGGCCCCTTCGATCACGGCCCCGAACGATGAATGGAGGTCGACCTGCGCGGTGGTCGCCTCGAGCTGAAGGTAGCAGATGCCCTTCATGCCGAGCACCAGGTGCATCCGTTCCTGGTGGTCCCGTTCGCCGTATTCCCAGATGCACGCGTCGGCGCGCAGCAGGTCCGCGTGCGACCGCGTCGCGGCCCCGAAGTGAACGCTGCTGACCTCCTCCTCGCCCTCGACGACAAACTTGACGCGGCACGGGAGCCCGCCGTGGACCGCGCGCAGGGCTCGGAGCGCGGCGACGCGGGTGACGAGGTCGCCTTTGTTGTCGGCGATGCCGCGGCCGATCAGGAGGCCGTCCCGCTGGGTCACGTCGAACGCCGGCGCCGTCCATTCCTCGAGCGGCTCCGCGGGCTGGACATCGTAGTGGTTGTAGAAGAGGAGCGTCCGCGGCGACCGCCCGTCGAACTCGGCGGTCACGACGGGGCTGGCGCCGTCCTGCTCGATCACGGTCACGCGGCCGCCGGCGCCGCGGAGGAGGTCCGCCACCGCCCGCGCGCACTCGGGAATGCCCCGGCGTTGCGCCGCGACGGACGGGATGCGGACCAGCCCTCGCAGGTCCTCCAACGTTCTCGGCATCTCACGGTCGACGTACGCAGTCAACGCGTCCATGCATCCTCCCTGGGCATCGTCCGGGCTACTCCTGGTCAGATTGGCGGACGTGCGCGCGTTTCCCTCGCGGCGGACGGCCACGCACCTGCGAGACCCGGGGCGCGACGGCACCGCGCCGCGCGCTACAGGAGGAGCCTCGCGCGGGGCGGAATCTGGAGTACGCGTCCATTTCATCCGTTGAGGGGCCCCATGGAGACGGTCGCGCTGCTGGAATCGCTGTCGAACACGTTTGGCGTCGCCGGCTTCGAAGACGACGTTCGCGACGCCCTGCGCCCGCTCGTGGCGCCGCTCGCGGACGAGACGCGGACCGATCCCCTCGGGAACCTGATCGCGATCCGCCGCGGCCGCACGGCCCGCACGCTGATGCTGGACGCGCATATGGATGAGATCGGCTTCATCATCAACCACGTCGAGGACACGGGGTTTCTCCGGTTCGCGACGATCGGCGGTTGGGACGCGCGCGTCCTCCTCGCGCAGGCGGTCACGATCCGCGCGCGGTCCGGCGCGCTGCATCGGGGCGTGATCGGCGCCCTCCCTCCACACCTACTCAGCGCCGACGAGCGCACCAAGCCGGTCCCGATCGACGCGCTGTTCATCGACATCGGCGCGGACTCCGCGGTCGAGGTCGCCGACCGGGGTATTCGCATCGGCGACCCGGCGACGCTCGCGTATCCGTTCGAGACGCTGCCGGACGGCAGCGTGCTGGGGAAGGCCCTCGACGACCGCGTCGGCTGCGCGGTCATGCTCAAAGCGATGGAGGCGCTGGCCGGGCGGACGCCTGAGCTGACGGTCGCCTGCAACTTCGCGGTTGCGGAGGAAATCGGGCTCCGGGGCGCGCGTACCGCCGCGTACCAGCTCGACCCCGTGATCGCGCTGGCGCTGGAGGGGACCGTCGCCGCGGACGTGCCTGGCGTCTCGGGCGCCCGCCAAGTCACGCGCCTGGGCCGTGGGCCGGCGATCTCGGTCGCGGACAACTCGATCATCGTGCGGCCTCAGTTCGTGCGCGCGCTGGAGCGCATGGCGGAGGCGCGCGGCATCCCGTACCAGCTCAAGACCCCGCTGTTCGGCGGCACGGACGCGGGCGCGATCCACCTGAGCCGCGGCGGGGTGCTCGCCGGCGGGGTTTCCGTGCCGTGCCGGTACATCCACACGCCGCTCAGCCTCCTGCGGCTCGGCGACGTCGAGGGCGCGATCCGGCTCGTCACCGCGTTCGTGGAGGAGGCGCATACGCTCGTTGAGTGACCACGACCGCGCGCGGCGCCACACGCCGGCGGCGGCGACGTACACGATCCGTCCGGTGACCGACCCCGTGACGCTACGGCGATGCGAGGCGGTGCAGGCGCTCGTATGGGGCATGGCCCCGAGCGAGATCGTCCCACTCTACCAACTCGTCGCCTCCCTGTCGGCCGGCGGGTCCGTGCTCGGCGCGTTCACCGCGGACGAGGAGCTGGTCGGCTTCGCCTATGCGTTCCCGGGTTGGAGGCCGGAGGGGCCGGTGTGGTATTCGCACATGGCGGGCGTGCTCCCCGTGCACCAGGGGACCGGGCTGGGCCTCCGCCTCAAGTGCGCGCAGCGCGACGCGGCGCTCGCGGCGGGGATCGACCGCGTCGTGTGGACGTACGATCCGCTGCAATCGCGCAACGCTCGGTTCAACTTCGACCGCCTTGGCGTCGTGGCCTCACGATACTACGTGGACTACTACGGTCCGATGACGGACGCGATCAACAGGGGACTCCCGAGCGACCGGTTCGAGGTGGACTGGTGGCTGCGGTCGCCCCGCGTCGTCGCCCGGCTCTCCGGGGAACCGCCTCCGCCGCCGGGGACCGACGTCGCGTGGGCGCTCTCGGCCGCGCGCGCCGCGGACGGCGCACCACCCGGGCCCCTCTCGCCGCCGGCGACGCCAGACCTCGCCGTGTCGGGGCCGCGCCTCCTCGTCGAGATCCCCTCGGATCTTGCCCGCCTCAAAGCGGACCGCCCCGAGGGCGCGCTCCAGTGGCGGGAGGCGACGCGGGAAGCGTTCCTCCACTACTTCGGCCGCGGGTATGAGGCCACCGCGGTGGTCCGTCCGGGGGGCGCGGGCAGCTCCCGCGTCGCCTACGTGCTCGAGCAGAAGGGAGCCCTGCCGTGAAGATCGAGCGCATCGAGCTCCGCCAGATCCAGATGCCGTACGTGTTCCCGTTCGAGACGTCCGTGGACCGGGACGACAACAAAGACTGCCTCCTCGTCCGCATCTGGGCGGACGGAGTGGCGGGGTGGGGCGAATCGCCGGTCACGGCGAAACCGTACTATAAAGAAGAGACGATCGACACCGCGTGGCCGATCCTCGCGAACTTCGCCATCCCGCGCGTTCTCGGCCGTGAGTTCTCCGATCCTCGGGACGTCGCGGGCTGGCTCCACCCCATCCGGCGCAACTACCTGGCCAAGTCCGGCCTGGAGGCCGCCGCGTGGGATGCGCACGCGCGATCCCGGGGCATCTCGCTCGCGCGCGCGCTCGGCGGGACGCGCACGAAGGTGGCCGTCGGGATGAGCGTCGGGATCGAGCCCACGGTGGACGCGGTGCTCCGGCGGATCGAAACGTGGCTGGCGCAGGGCTATCAGCGGATCAAGATGAAGATCAAGCCGGGATTCGATCTCGAGGTCGTCGAGGCGATCCGGCGCCGCTTCGGCCCGATCGGCCTGCAGGTGGACGCGAACACCGCCTACACGCTCGAGGACACGGCGCGCCTCCGGTTGCTCGACGCGTACGATCTCATGATGATCGAGCAGCCACTTGACCACGACGACATCATCGACCACGCCACGTTGCAACGCGAACTGCGCACGCCCCTGTGCCTCGACGAGTCGATCTGCTCGGCCGAGGACGCGCGCAAGGCGCTGGACCTGGGCGCGTGCCGCATCATCAACATCAAGGCCGCGCGCATGGGCGGCCTCGCCGAGGCGCTGCGGTGCCACGACGTGTGCCGCGACCGCGGCGTGCCGGTGTGGTGCGGCGGCTTTCTCGAAACGGGCGTCGGCCGGGCGGCGAACGTCGCGCTCTCCGCGCTCCAGAACTTCACGCTGCCCGCGGATCTCGGCGCGAGCCGCCGCTACTTTCACGAGGACATCATCGACCCGTGGTTCGAGGTCAACCCGGACGGCACCGTGGATGTCCCCACGGGTCCCGGGTTGGGGGTCGCGGTGGTGGAGCCGCTCGTGGAGAAGTACACGCTCCGCAAGGAAACGTTCCGCGCGCAGGGATAACGCACGCACGAACGCGCGCCCGAAGGAGGACGAACAGCGTGAGCACGAACGTGGGGACGACGGGAGACGCCGCAACCCGGGCGGTCCGCGCCGACCGGCTGCGGCAATCCCTCGAATGGTTTGCCACCGTGCGCCGGGATACCGGGGGGCCCGGCGAAGCGAAGGCCGCGGCGTACATCGCCGATCAACTGCGCGGCGCGGGCGTGCCGGTGACGGTGCATGAGTTCGACGCCTACTTGAGTTATCCGATCCGGGCGACGCTCCACGTGCTGGAGCCGGAGCCGATGCAACTGCGCTGCCTGACCCACTCGTTCGGCCGGAGCACCGGTCCGGATGGGATCGTCGCAGACCTGACGTACCTCGCCGACGGCGACGTCGCGCGCGGCGCCGGTGAAGCCGCGCTGATCGATGGGCTGGCCACGCCGGTCACGATCATGCGCGCCACGCGGGCGGGGTGCGCGGCGGTCGTCTTCGCGAACCAGGACCGCGTCATCCACAACATGATCGGCACCACGATCTGGGGCACGCCCGGGCTCGACCAGGTCGACCGGCTGCCGCACGTGCCCGTGGTCTCGGTCAACAAGGAGAGCGGCGACGCGCTGAAGCGACTGCTCGGCGGCGGTGCGCGCGTGCGCGTCAAGATCGTGGCCGAGGTCAAGACCGGGTGGACGCCCGCCCTCCTTCCCGAGGCGCGGATCCCCGGCGCCGAGGAGCCGGAGCTGTTCGTGCTGGTCGGCGCCCACTACTGCTCTTGGGACATCGGCATCACGGACAATGCGACCGGCGACGCGTGCCTGATCGAGATGGCCAAGATCCTCTGGGAGCAACGCGCCGGGCTCAAGCGCAGCGTGCGGCTGTGCTGGTGGCCGGGGCACTCCCACGGCCGGTACGCGGGCTCGACCTGGTACGCGGACCAGTTCTTTCAGGACATCGCGGACCACTGCCTCGCCTACCACAACATCGACTCCCCGGGCGTCCGGGGCGCGACGAAGTACGTCGCCCGGCACACGACCGCGGAGGTCGAGCGGTTCTGCCGCAGCGTGATCGAGCGGGTCACCGGACAGGCGAACGCGCCGATCCATCGTCCGTCCCGCGCGGCGGACCAGTCGTTCCTCGCCAACGGCGTGCCCGCGTTCTCCACCTACCCGTTCCTCCCCGACGGCCACCCCGACCAGCGGCCCTGGACCGGCGGTGCGGCGAACGCGTGGTGGTGGCATACCGAGTTCGACACGCTCGACAAAGCGGACGTCGAGATCCTGGCGCTCGACACGCGGGTGTCGCTGACGGCGATCGTCGAACTGGCCAACGCTCCGGTGCTGCCGATCAACCACGTCGACGGCGCGAACGAGATCCGCCGGGTCCTGGCCGCCATACAGGAGAAGGCCGGGACGCACCTCGACCTCTCCCGTGTGAACGCCGAGGCCGACGCGTTCACCGCCGCCGCCGCGAGGTTGGAGGACACCGCGAAGGTCGTGCGGAACGCGGCGGCCCGGCGGCGCCTGAACGAAACGCTCATCCGGATCAGCCGGATCTTGACCTCGGTAATCTACAGTCAGGGCGGGCGCTTCCAGCACGACCCGGCGGAATGGTCGCCGATCATGCGCGCCACGAGCCAGTCCACGCTCGCCGCACTCGGCAAGGCGGCGGGCCTGCCGCAACTCCACGGGCAGACGACCTATGGGTTTCTCAGGGCGCAGGTGACCCGGGAGGCGAATCGCGTCGCCGCGGCGCTCCGCGACGCGACGCGCGACGTGGACGTGGCGCTGTCGGCGATCGGCCGCGAGGGATAACAGCGCGGCAACGCGGAGGGGGGGC
>DASQGM010000344.1:0-2885 GCA_035632615.1 bacterium
ACGGTGTGGGCCGGTCGCGTGCAGGCGGTCCAGGTCCGCGTGTACCATCAGGCGCCCGACCGCACGCGGCTCGAATACCTCGCCGTCGGGGATCAACCGGCCCGGATCGTGGTGATCGACGGCGACACGCAGACAACGTACGTCCGCGCGACGAACCAGATCATCCGCGCGCCTGCGGCCCGGACCGACGAAGAAGCGCTGACGCAGCAGATTCTCCCGCAGATCGCTGAGAACTACAACGTGCGCTTCTCCGGGGCCGAGCAGGTCGCCGGCCGCGCCGCGCGCGTCATCGACGTGCAGAGCCGGTTCCCGGGTCGGCCGCGCCTCAGGGTCTGGGTGGACATGGGGACGCGCCTCATTCTCAGATTTGAGCGGTACGGCCCCGGCGGCGCGCTGAACCAAGCGTCGGCGTTCATCGATGTCCAGATCAACCCGGCATTTCCCCCGGGGCTGTTCGAAGTGACGCCGCCGCCGGGCGCGCAGATCGAGACGCGCCGGCCTCCCGCCAAGCTGACGATCGAACAGATCGCCTCGCGCGTCGGGTTCACGCCGCAGCTTCCAGCGTATCTACCGGCCGGGTACAAACTGGTCGGCTCGCGCGTCGTCACGCTCCACGGCGTGCCGACGGCGGTGTTCGCCTTCACGGACGGGGTGGCCACGCTCACGCTGTTCGAGAGCCGGGGTGCGCAGGGCGCGCCGCCGAACGCACAGCAGGTGCAGGTCGACGGCGCGCCGGGCACGATCGCCACCCGCGGCGTTGCCAACGTGCTGCACTGGAACGCTCGCGACGTCTCGTTCACGCTGGTCGGGGACCTTCCGTCACAGGAGATGGTGCGCGTCGGGGGGTCGCTCCGGTCGTTCGGATCGTTTCGCGCACCGGCGGAGTGGGGCGCGCGGGCGCGCGCGTGGCTGGCGGCCTTCCTTTCCACGCCCCCCGCCGAGGCCGCGGTGCCCAGCCCCGGGCAGGCATCGGCGGTGCCGCCCGGGCCCGTGTCGCCCTACATCACCAACGACACCCACGTGATCGGACCGGGCATCGTCGCGGAGGAAGCGGCGGTGTGGAGAACGCTGGTTGCGCGGGGGCTCGCGCCGTTCGTGGTCAAGGTGACGGTCGCGAGCGACGGGGTCACGAAGCTGCCCGACGGCCGGCTGGCGCGTCTGGCTTGGGTCTGGTTCGTGTACGGCATGGACTGGACCGGCGGCGCCCGCGCCGCGGTGCGTGCCGTCCAGGCGCGTGCGTATGCGCTGAGCGTGACGGTGCTCCGCGCGGACCCGCGGGTGACGCGCGTGCTGTTGACCGGTTACTTCCACCGGCGCGGCAGGTTCGACGGACGCCGGACCGACGCGACGTTCACCGCCCAGCTCGCGCGCGCGCGCCTCCTCGATGGAGGATCCGACCCGGACCCCGGGGCGGTGCTCGCCCAGGCAGGCGACGTCTGGTACGGCCCGGCGTTGATCGCGGGCGATCTAGTCGAGCAGGCGGCGGAGCCGCTCGATCCTCACCTGCCGGCCGGCGAGCGGCTCGGGCTGCCGCGCCTGCCCGGCGACCGGACCGCCGAGTCGGCGGAGAACTTCCACGGGGGCCTGCTTGCGAGCATCGTCGAAACGAAGCGGCGGTTGCAGGGGCTCCTGTTCGGCGGGGAGAATCAGGGCCGGCTCTGGCGCGGGAGCCCGTTGCGCCGTGAGATCGCGCTGACGTTCGACGACGGCCCGAGTCCGGTGGCGACGCCCCTGCTGCTCTCGATTCTGCGCCGGTACGATGCGCACGCGACGTTTTTCGTCATCGGCGAGCACGCCCGCGCGTACCCGTACCTGCTCCGGGAGATGGCCGCGGACGGCGATGAGATCGCCGATCACACGTTTCACCATCCCAACATGACGTCGGTGGATGACGCGACGGCCGCCCAGGAGATCGAGGCAGCCGGCGCGGTCATCGAGCACGGCGCCTCGCGGCCGCCGCGCTGGTTCCGTCCGCCCGGCGGCGACTACACCGACGCGGTGGTGGCGGCTGCACACCGCGCGGGCCTGGGGCTCGCCATGTGGACGGACAACTCGGGGGACTGGGCGCTGCCACCGGCGAAGGTAGTCGTGGAACGCGTCTTGGCGCACGCGGAGCCCGGCGGGATCGTGCTGCTGCACAACGGGACGCTGAACACGGTGCGCGCGCTCCCCCCAATCATCGTGGAGCTCCAGCGGAGAGGCTACCGGTTGGTGACGCTCTCCCAGCTCATTCAGGATGCGAAGTGAGATGGCGACGCACGACAAAGAGATGACCCTCATCGAGCACCTGGAGGAGCTGCGGCAGCGGCTCACCTACGCCATTATTGGGTTGCTCATCGGGAGCGGAGTGGGGCTGATCTTCGTGGACGTCCTGCTGCATCTGTTGCTCCGGCCGCTCGGCGGGATCAAGCTCACCACCCTGACCGTGCTCGAGCCGTTCCTCGTGAAGATGAAGGTCGCGTTCCTGTTCGGGATCGGGGTCAGCATGCCGTGGATCGTCTATCAGATGTTTGCGTTCATCGCTCCCGCGCTTACCGACCACGAGCGGCGCCGCGTCGTGCCGATCGCGCTGCTCGCCGGCGTGCTGTTCGCGTGCGGCATCGTGTTCGCGTACGTCTTCGTCCTACCGATCAGCACGCACTGGCTGATTTCGCAGGCGGGCAGCCAGTTCAACGTGCTGATCACCGCGAACGCCTACATCACCTACATTCTGTTCTTCCTGGCGATCGTCGGCGGGACGTTCGAGACGCCGCTGTTGATCCTGTCCCTCGCGATGCTGGGGATCGTCAGTCCCCAGACCCTCCGCAAGGAGTGGCGGATCGCGTACATGGTCGCCGCGGGGATCGCCGTGTTGGGGACCCCGGACTGGAGCCCCGTGACCATGA
>DASQGM010000345.1:0-16608 GCA_035632615.1 bacterium
ACACGCTCACGTCTGCGGCCGCGGCCGCGGCGCAACTCAACCCCGGCAACGCATGGGTGAGCCGGCTGTCGTTCGAACCCCGCGCCGCCGCCGCGGTGCTCGAGGCAATGATGGCTGGGCCGCACGACACCGGTGAGCTCCAGGTCTTTTACCACACGCGCGCGGTCGCCGCGGAAGTCTACGACGGACGCGTCGCATCCGTCCTCACGCGGCACCGCGAGAACGGAACGTTCATCCGGTTCCGGGCGGCGTTCGTCCTCGATGCCACGGACCTCGGCGACGTGCTCGTCTACACGGCGACGGCGTACGCGCTCGGGCAGGAGTCGCGGGCGGAGACCGGGGAGCCGTCGGCGCCCGACGTGCCGAACCCAGCGTGCGTCCAGAACTTCACCTTCCCGATCGCCGTGGAGTACTGTCCGGGGGAAGACCACACGATCCCCAGGCCGGAGGGGTACGCGCAGAATCGCGACGCGCAGCCATACACGTTCGTCTACCGTCCGTGGCTGACCGGCACTCCTCCGTACAAGATGTTCGCGACGGCGCAGGGGGCCGGGGGTCCGTTCTGGACGTACCGCCGCGCGCTGGACGCCCACAACTTCAGCGATCCGCGGGTCCCCCGCGACGTCAGCATCTTGAACTGGACGGGGAACGACTTTCGGGGAGGCACCGTCGTGGACCGGGCGGCCGCCGAGCAGGAGACGCGGTACCGGCAGGCGCGGCTGCTGAGCCTCGGCTTCCTGTACTGGCTCCAGACCGAAGCGCCCCGGGACGAGGGTGGCACCGGGTACCCCGAGCTTCGCCTCCGGCCGGACGTGATGGGCAGCGCAGACGGCCTGTCGCAGGTCCCGTACGTGCGCGAGGGACGGCGCCTGCGGGCCCGCTACACGATCGTCGAGCGGGACATCGCGGCGCACGCGCATCCCGAGTCGCGCGCAGCACGCTTCGACGACGCGGTGGGGATCGCGTTCTATCCGATCGACCTCCACGGGTGCGGCGAGCGGACGACCGACATCGATACCAAACCGTTCCAGATCCCGCTCGGCGCGCTGGTACCCGCCCGTACGTCGAACCTCCTCCCGGCCGCCAAGAACATCGGCACGACCCACATCACGAACGGCGCGTACCGGCTCCACCCCGCGGAATGGGCCGTGGGCGATGCGGCGGCGACCGTGGCGGTGTTTTGCCTGCGCGCCGGGATCACGCCCCAGGCACTCGCCGCCCGCGCCGATTTCCGCCGCAGGGTGCAGCTCCTGCTGCTCGACGAACAGATTCCAGTCTACTGGTACGACGACGTCCCCCTCCGCCACCCCGCGTTTGCGGCGACGCAGCTGCTGGCCGTCGAGCGCATCTGGGAGGGGAACGACACGGACCTGCACTTCTCCCCCGACCTCGCAATGCGGACGGACGAAGGGAAACGGCGGATCGCCGCCGCGGCGGCGAGTATCCGCAGCTGGGGTGGGACCGCCGATCCGGAGTCGGCCGCGCTGGAGCCGGCTCCCGAGGACGACGTCCTGCCGCTGCGTCGGGACGCGGCCGCCACCCTGATCGCGCTCAGCGTGCCCGGCGCCGCCACGCCCGAACCAGCCGCCGGGTCCCAGGCCATCACGCGCGCGGAGCTGGCGATCTGGCTCGCCGCGCCCGTACGCGCGGCGATCGAGATCTACGCGTCCTGACCGCCACACACGAGCAACAAGACGTGGAGTTCGAAAACGGCGCGGCTGAGTGACCGGCCCGCGCGGCCCGAGACACCCGCAGACGACTACGGCTTCAGATATTCCGCCCGAAGCGGATAGAAAATATCCAGTACCCGAGCGGGGCCGCCGGACGCGCGGGCGCCGTGGCGCGTGCCGCCCGGGATCACATACGCGTCGCCCGGCCGCAGCGCCCGCCGCTCCTCGCCGATCTGCATCTCCACCTGGCCCTCGAGCACGACGCCAAGTTGCTCATGGGGATGCGAGTGGAGGGCCACGGCGGACTCAGGCGACAGATCGACACAGCTGATCATCACATGCTCTCCGGCGAGCGGACGCATCGTCACACCCTTTGCGATCTCCTTGCTCGGCAGCTCGTTGAGCGACGTGAAGACGTACCCCGCACCCATGGCGTTCCTCCTTGCGACGGCCCTCGTGAGCCGCGCGAGCCCTGCGTGGAGGGTTTCGCCCGCGTCGGGGACGTCCCTTCAAGAGCCGGAGGGCGCGGCGCGGCCGGGCCGCGTCCCCGCGCGCGGTGACCGGATCGTGGCCGCAAGTCGGCCCGAGGGCAGGAATTCGTCGGTTTTTCTCGAAACTAGCGAGTTGACAACCTGTCGCGGGGGAGGTGAACGCGGTGGCACTCGTAGCGTTTCTGGCACTCATCGGCATTACACTGTGGGCAACAGGCCACCTCATCGTCCGCTGATCGCGACGTTGCAGCGGGACGCTGGTTTCGATGGGGGGGGCCTGCCCCCCTCATCGGCATCTCTGGGATGTTTGCGCCCGGGCCGTGCGGGGAAAACAAGCGGTTGAACCTATCGGCCAGGGGGTGCCTTCGATGGTGTTCGTGTTGTTGGCGCTGTTGATTCTCGCGGCAACGGGGCACATGATCCTGCGCTAGACGCGAAGCGGCGGCCGGTCGCGAGGCCCGCGCCTGCGGCCTGCGCCCGAGCACACGAAGGCGGTCATTCACTTCGGTGAACTCGACGCCTGGGGTGGTGCGGACACATGAGCGGCGTGCGATGGAACGTGATCTTCCTGCTGGTGGGCGGGCTCCTGGCGCTCCAGGGCGCGGCGCCACCCTCGTCCGGAGCCCAAACGTCGCCGGCGTCGCCGGGACCGGCGGCCGGTCAGGTGAACCAAGTCGAATCGGTCACCTTAGCGCACGGGGTCAAGTCGGCGTCGCCGTTCGGATCGGGGCTGCTGACGCCGGTCGATCCCGCGGCCACGTTCGTCAGCACCGACGTGCCGTACGCGATCGTCCGGATCAAGGCGCTCGCGCCAGATACGACGGTCGCGCTGCGGCTCGCGGGTCCCACGGGATCCGCCTATGCGGTACAGGCCAAGATCCCGGGCCATCGAGGGAACCCCAAGGACTTCGACTTCGCCGCCCCGTTGTACATCCTGGGCACGGATCTCGAGTCCCGCACCGGAACCTGGCATCTGCAGGTTCTCATCAACAACACGCCCGCGAACGACGTGACGTTTCAGTGGCAGACCGCAACCGCCGCGGAGCTCGCGAGGCTCAAGGACGCGGTGAACCAGTCTCCGCTCAGCGCCGACCAGCACTGGCGCTACGGCGCCGCGCTCGGGCTGATGGGTCACCTGTCGGACTCAATCACGGAGCTTCAGAACGCGATTCGCCTCGACCCCAACTACGCGCTCTACTACATCACGCTCGGGCGCGTCTATGAGCAGCAAAGCCGCGTCTCCGACGCAACGCAGCAATTTCAAAAGGCCCTCAGCGTGCACGGCAGCTTCTACGATAGCGTGTTCGAGAGTTGGGCGCGCGCAGGTCTCGTGAAGCTCCAGGCGCACTAGGACCGCTCCGGCGCGATGCGCGGCTGGCTCTTTGGAACCGCGGCGTGCACAAGCACCTTGGCCCCTGACGGATTGCCTTCCCGGCCCGACCCGTCGGGGCGACGCTAGGATCGCCGGGAGATGCCGGAGGGTAGCCCCAGGGCGACGACCTACCTGCGGACGCTCTGCTTCATCCGGTACGGCGACCGCGTACTGCTGCTCCAGCGGCGTCACCCTCCGAACCAGGGGCTGTACAACGCCCCCGGCGGCAAGATCGAGCGGAACGAAGATCCGTACGAAGCCTGTCTCCGCGAGGTCCACGAAGAAACGGGGTTCCACCTCCGCAAGATCAGGTTGCGCGCGCTGCTGACGGTGATCAACCGGACGACCGGCGCCCAGTGGCTGTTGTTTGTCTTCGTCGGGGATCGGCCGGCGGGAGACCCCGATCCGATCGCGACGGACGAAGGCACGCTCCGGTGGGTGCCGCTGTCCGACATCGCCGCCCTGCCGGTGCCGGCGGACATTCCCCTGATTCTCCCCCACCTGTTCACACCCGATCCGGGCATCTTGATCGGCAAGATCCACGCCGAAGACGACGTGCTCGTGGACTACGAGTTTCGACACGCCTGACCCGAGACGTTCCGGACCTGCGCGAAGGAGTTCCGGGCACCCAGGGACAACTGGAACGTATGCCCGAACAGGTCCTGGTCGTTCCGCGTGTTCGGCTGTTGCCGCACGGAGGGTTTCACGGCTTCTCCCGCGAGGGACTGTCAGCGTACCTGACCACGATCGAGGGGCACGCGTTCTTCGCGCCCAGGGACCGGGTCGAAGAGGACGCGAGCCTGAAACAGATCATCCCCTACGTGATCCTCCGCCACGACGCTCGCATCTTCCTCGTGGAGCGCACGCGCGGCGGCTCCGAAGCGAGGCTGCGCGACAAGCTCTCGATCGGCCTCGGCGGTCACATCAATCCCGGGGACGGCGACCGCGCGTCGGACCGGGTGGCGGCGGGGATGGAACGGGAGCTCACCGAGGAGGTCGAGCTTCCCGCGGGGTGGCGCGCCAAACCGATCGGACTCCTCAACGACGACGTCGAGGCCGTCGGGCGCGTGCACTTCGGCCTCGTGTACGTCGCCGATCTTCCGTCACCGGACGTGCGCGTGCGCGAGACCTCCAAGCTCGCCGGCGCATTCGCCACGCGCGAGGAGATCCGCGCCGCGTATCCCCGCCTGGAATCCTGGTCGCAGTTCGTCGTGGACGGGGTGGATCTGCTGGAGGTTTGAGCATGCCCGCGTGGACGCTCGAGGCGGAGGGACTCCACCTCCGGCGCACGCTCGACTCCGGGCAGGCGTTCCGATGGCGTTGGGAGGCCAGGGACGGCGGCCCCGGCGTGGCCACCGGGATCGTGGGCTCCCACCGGCTGCGCGTCGCACAAGACGCTCGGGGCATTCATCTCCTGGCGCCAGCCACCGCGACCGCGCGTGACGCGCTGGCGCGCTACCTGACCCTGCCAACCGCCGACGCCGCGCGCGCGGGCGACGGCCCACCCGGGTTGCGCCGCATCGAGGCGCTCCTCGCCGCAGACGCCGTGCTCGCGCGCGTGCTGCCGCGTACGCGCGGCATTACGCTGCTGGTCCAGGATCCGTGGGAGGTCCTAATCTCGTTCATCGTCTCCCAGAACAACAACATCCCCAAGATCACCCGGTCGATCGAGGGCCTCGCCCGCGCGCTCGGAGAGCCGCTCGGGGAGGGCGTCTACGCGTTTCCCTCACCGGCCCGACTGGCCGCGGCGCACCCGGCGACGCTGCGGGCCTGCCACCTCGGCTATCGGGCACCGTACGTCCGCGGGGCGGCGCGGCGGGTGGCGGAGGGGCGGCTCGATCTCGACCGGCTGTGTCGCATACCCGAGGATGAGGCGCGCGAGGCGCTCCGGGAACTCCCGGGCATCGGCGACAAAGTGGCCGACTGCATCCTGCTGTTCGCGCTCGGCAAGGTCACGACGTTCCCGGTGGATGTGTGGATCCGGCGGGCGGTGGAGCGGCTGTACCTCGGCGGCCGGCCGACGCCGTTGCGGGAGATTCGCGCGTTTGCGCGGGATCGCTTCGGCCCGCTCGCGGGCTATGCCCAGCAGCACCTGTTCGTGTACGCGCGCGAGCATCTCAGGGATCTCGACGGGCGCGACGCCGTGGCGGTCATCGAGCCAGGAGACACTCCCGTTCGATCTCGTCCCGCCACGCGACCCCGGACGCGCCGATCGCGGGGGTGAGCGCGCGAGCGTCCGCGCTCACCGCGCGGCGACGGTGATCTCGCCCCGGCCCGCCCCCGTGATCTCGCCGATGACGGCGGCCAGGGTCCCCCGCTCCCGCAACGCTCCACACAGCCGGTCGAGACGGTCCTCGGGCACCGCGATCAGCAGGCCGCCAGAGGTTTGCGCGTCGCACACGATGACCTGCGCATCCTCGGCGACGCCGTCCCACGTGACGGCCGCTCCGAGCGCGGCCCGGTTGCGCTCCGTCCCGCCGGGGATCGCCCGCTGCCGGACCAGCGCCCAGGCCTCTTCGAGCACGGGAACCGCCGCGAGGCGGACGCGCGCGCGCACCGCGGCCGCGCGCGTCATCTCATGGAGATGTCCGAGCAGCCCGAACCCCGTCACGTCCGTCGCGGCGGACACGCCGATCTCGATCATCGCGTCCGCGGCGGCCCGGTTCAGCGTGGCCATGATGCGAATCGCCTCGTCGGCCGTCTCGCGCGACGTGCGGCCCTGCTTGATCCCGGTGGTGATCACGCCCATCCCGAGCGGCTTCGTGAGGACCAGGATGTCCCCTGGACGGGCGGACGCGTTGGTCACAACGCGGTCCGGGTGCACAAAGCCGGTCACCGCGAGCCCGTACTTCGGCTCGGGATCGTCGATCGTGTGCCCACCGATCACCGTAACGCCGGCCTCGGTGCACTTGTCCGCACCGCCGCGGAGGATCTCCCCCAGGACGTCGAGGGACAGGGCCGTCCTCGGGAACGCCGCGATGTTGAGCGCGAGGCGCGGGATCGCGCCCATCGCGTACACGTCGCTGAGCGCGTTGGCGGCGGCGATCGCGCCGAACCAGTACGGCTCGTCCACCACCGGCGTGAACACATCCACGGTCTGGACGAGGGCAAGTTCGGGCGTGAGCCGATACACCCCGGCGTCGTCCGCGGTGTTGGTACCCACCAGGACGGCGGGGTCGGTGATCGGAGGCAGGTGGCGCAACACGTGCGCCAGGTCCGTCGGACTCAGTTTGGATGCTCAGCCGGCGCAGGCCACCATGCTGGTGAGCCTGATCCGGTCACGCTCGGTCATCGCGTCCTCCCCGCCCGGTGCCTCCCGCGCCCGCGGATCCTGACCGCCGGGGGCACCGCGGTGTCACCATTGTAGCACCGGTGCCGGCGGCGGGGCCGCATGGCGAATGCCTCTCCTCATCGACGCAGGCCCCTGTTATAGTAAACGTGGGAGAATCTCGATGGCGATCAACCTCCACCAACTGAAGATCTTTCACACCGTGGCGCGGTCCGGCAGCTTCTCGCGCGCGGCGGCGGAGCTGAAAATCAGCCAGCCGTCCGTGAGCATCCAGGTGGGAGACCTGGAGCGGCAGTTCGGCGTCGAGCTCTTCGAGCAGGCGGGGAAGTCGGTCCGGATGACCGAAGCGGGCCGGATCCTCGATGCCTACGCGGGCCGGATCCTGGCGCTCATCGACGAGACGCGCGGTGCGATCGACGAGGTCAAGGGCCTCCGCCGGGGCCGGCTCCTGATCGGGGCGACATCGACGCCCGGGGCGTACCTGCTGCCGGGACTGTTGAGCCGGTTCCGCGAACAGTACGCGCACGTCGAGTTGGTCCTGCGGGTCGCCGGGACACGGCGCATCCAGGAGATGCTGCTGCAGCGCGAGCTGGACCTCGGCGTCGTGGGCTGGCACGTCACGCTACCGGACGTCGAGGCCGTGCCGATCGCCACCGACGAGCTGGTGCTGGTCACGGCGCCCGGCCACCGGTTCGCGTCGATGCCGTCGGTGGGAACACCGGACCTTGCCGGCGAGCCGTTCATCCAGCGCGAACGCGGATCCGGTACCCGCGAGGTCGTGGACGACGCGCTGCACCGGATCGGCGCCCACCTCACGCCGGCGATGGAACTCGAAGGCGCCGAGATGGTCAAACAAGCCGTCGCCGCCAATCTGGGCGTGTCGATCCTCTCGCGGTGGGCCGTCGAGATCGACGTCGCGGCGGGTCGTCTGCGAATCGTACCGATCGAGGGGTTACGGATCCAGCGAGAGATCCTGCTCGTCTACCATCGGGACCGCCGCCTGCCTCATATCGCCCGCGCGTTCGCCGAGATGGTGGCACCGGCGTGGCACGCGCCCGCCTCATCGGGCGGAGCCGCGCGGGACGCGGCCCCTCCCGCAGCGGGACGCGCGTAGCCGGCGCGCGCCCCCGCGCCGCGCATCGACAGTTTCCAACGAGAGGGTGAGTTTCGTGGAGATCTTTGAGATCCTCAAAGATCGGCTCTATCAAAGCGGCGCGCCGGAGGACGCGGCGGAATGGGTGCCGATTCACGCCCTCGGCATCGATACGGTCGTCGACCTCTTCGGGACGCTGGACCCCGGCGTGCCAACGGAGCCCAACTCGGTCCTCTACATCTTCTGGCCGATCGCGGACCACGCCGAACTCCCCGACCTGACGATCCTGCACGTCCTGGTCGACGCCGTGGTGCGCCTCATTCAGCTCAATCGCAAGGTGCTCGTCCACTGCCACCGCGGCAAGAGCCGGTCGGGACTCGTCAACGCGCTCGTGGCCATGAAGATCCTCGGGCTCAGCGGCGCGGAGGCCGTCGACCTCGTGCGGCGCCAGCGCCCGGGGGCGCTCGGCAACCCGGTGTTTGCCGCCTATCTCGAGGCGCTCCCCGCGCCGGCTCCCTCCGCGACGCCGACGTGACGGACCGTCGTCCGGCCTGACCCGCCGTCCGGCGCCGGCCAGGCGCGCCCCGCAGGGCGCGCTATTTCTCGCTCATCCAGGTCGTCCGCAGGCCGATGTACGACGTGTTGAGGTAGTGCAGATAGCCGTGCACGTTTCGCCGCACCGCCTCATACTGCGTCGAGTGGAACAGGAACACCATGGGCACCGTGTCCTGGAGCCGCAGCTGGGCCTGCTCGTACAGCGCCCGGCGCTTCGCGTCGACGGCCACGAGGCGCGCCTGCTCGATGAGCTTGTCGAACTGCGCGTCGGAATAGCCTCCGAAGTTGCTGCCGGCGCCCGTATGGAAGTTGTTGTAGAGGAAGTCGTCGGGATCGGTCTGCCCCGACGTCCCGAGGATCGTGAGCGTAAAGTGCTTCTGGAACACCGTCGGGAGATAGACGCTCCAGTCCGCAGCGACGATCTTGGTCCGGACGCCGATCTTGGCCAGCTGTGCCTGGATGAGCTCGGCCGGCGTCCTGAGAAAGTCGTACGTGCTCGTCACGTACATGTCCGCGTCCAGCCCGTTCGCGAACCCGGCCTCGGCCATCAACCGCTTCGCGCGGTCGAGATCGACCTTGTCGTAGACGTTCTTGGTCAGCGCGTAGTAGTTCCCCGGCGGGATCGCCGTGCCGGCGGCGACGACGCCGCCCACGCCGAACAGCGCGGTGTCCACGATCTCCTTGCGGTTGATCGCCCACGCCATCGCCTGGCGGACCTTCACGTTGTTGAAGGGCGCGACCGCGTTGTTGATGTAGAGACCGCGGAAGTTGGCGGAGAGCCCCCCGATCACCTCCACGTTCGGATCGGCCCGTAGGCCCTGCACGTCCGACGAGGGCACGTACTCGATCCAGTCCACGTTCCCCGTGCGGAGCGCGGTCGAGCGGGCGACCGCGTCGGGATAGAACACGAACTCGATGCGGTCGATGTAGGGGAGGCGCCGCCCGGTCGTGTCGGTGCCCCAAAAGTCGCCGCTCCGCACCAAGATCATGCGCTGCTGCGGGGTGTACCCGACGAACCGGAACGGGCCCGTCCCGACCGGTTGCTTGTTGAGGTCCCCGTCCCGCTCCACGATCTCGTGGGCCACGATGACGTTCGTGGACAGCGCCAGCTTGGCCAGGAGCGGCGAGAACGGCTGCTTCAGCCGAATCGCGACGGTGAGCGGCCCCGCGGCCGTGACGGTGTCGACGATCGCGAAGTCCGACGCGCGCGGCGACTTCGTCTTCGGGTCCCGGATGCGGTTCAGCGAGTACACGACGTCGTCCGCGGTCATCAGCCGGCCGTTATGAAACTTCACGTTCGGCCGGAGATGGAAGGTCCACGTCAACCCGTCCGTGGAGGTCGTCCACGACGCGGCCAAGCTGGGAAGAATGTGCAGCGACGGGTCGACCGTCACGAGGGTGTCGTAGACGTTCTCCATCATATTCCGCGTCGCCGTCGCGGTCGTCGTGTGCGGGTCCAGCCCGACGGGGTCGGTCTGCATCCCCGCGCGCAGCGTGCCGCCGTACCGCGGCCCCGGCGCCTGCGCGAGCGCGGCCGGGAGAACCAAGAACAGTACCATACTGACCACCACGAGCCACCGCATCGTCCGCATCATGTGCCTCCCCTGATCGATCTACCCGATCCCGTGCAGGTGCGGGTCCAACGCGTCCCGCACGCCGTCACCCAGCAGGTTGAATCCAAGCACGGTCATCGTGATCGCGAGGCCGGGCCCCATCGCCGGCCACGCGCTGAACTGCATCACGGCGCGCCCTTCCGCGACCATCTGCCCCCAGCTCGGCGCCGGCGGCTGCGTACCGAGCCCCAGGAACGACAGCGCCGCCTCCGCCAGGATCGCAAACGCGAGTCGCAGCGTGCTCTCGACAATCAGCGGCGCCGCCGCGTTGGGCAGGATGTGACGACGCAGGATGCGGCCATCCCCGGCACCGACCGCCCGCGCGGCGTCAACGTACTCCTCGTGGCGCACGGTCAGCACGGCGGCCCGCGCGACGCGCGCCATCGGCGCCGCGTACACCACGGCGATCGCGATCACCACGTTCCAGAAGCCGCCGCCCAGAAACGCCAGCAGCGCGATCGCGAGCAGAATCGCGGGAAACGCGAGCACGACGTCCGAGACGCGCATCACCGCGGCGTCGAACGTCCGGCCCCAGTAGCCGCACAGCGCTCCGAGGGTCCCGCCGCTGAGGAGCGCAAAGCCGACCGAGAACACCCCCACCCCAAGCGAGATCCGGCCGCCGTACAGCACGCGCGCGAAGATGTCGCGCCCGTACAGGTCGGTCCCGAACAGATGCGCCGCGCTCGGCGCCTGGAGGCGCAGCGCGGGTGCGACCTGGATGGGATCGTAGCGCGTGAGCACCGGAGCGCCGAGCGCACCGGCGACGACCAGCCCGAGCAGCACGACCCCGACCCGTGCGCCGGCGTGCCGCACGACGCGCGTGCCGAGCCCGCGCAGGCGCCCGGTGGCGGCCTTAGCCGTAGCGGACGCGAGGGTCGAGGAAACCATAGAAGACGTCCACGCAGAGGTTGACGAACACGAACGACAGCGCGATCGCCAGGACCGCGCCCTGGATGACCGGGTAGTCGCGGAGGTTGATCCCCTCGAGGGCGTACCGGCCGATTCCCGGCAGGCTGAAGATCTGCTCGATGATCACCGCTCCGCCGAGCAGCGTCCCGAACTGGAGACCGATCACGGTGACCACGGGGATCAGCGCGTTCCGCAGCGCGTGCCACAGGATCACGCGCGGCTCGTCCAGGCCCTTCGCGCGCGCGGTTCTGACGTACGAGCGCGCCAGCACCTCCAGGAGACTGCTGCGCACGATGCGGGCGATCGCAGCCGCAAGCGCGAGGCCGAGGGACACCGCGGGCAGCACCATGTGCGTGAGGTTGGCGCCGACCCCGTCGCTGGGCGCGTAGTACCCGGTCGGCGGCAGCCACCCGAGGCGCAGCGAGAAGAGCAGGATCAGCAGCACGGCGAGCCAAAACGACGGCACCGACAAGCCGAGCAGCACGAAGATGTTCGCGAGGTAGTCGCCGGCACGCCCGCGTTGGAGCGCCGCGGCAATGCCGGTCGGCACGCCAATCGCAAGGGCGACGACGAGCCCGAAGCAGGACAGCTCGATGGTGACCGGAAACCGGTGGGCGAGCTCGGGGCCCACCGGTAGCCCGGTGCGCAGCGACTTCCCCAGGTCGCCTTCCCCGACACCCGCGAGGTACGTGCCCAGCTGCACGGCCAGCGGCCGGTCGAGGCCGAACATCCGCCGGAGTTCCGCGACGCGCTGCGGGGAGATCGACGCCTCCAGACTGACCATCTGCGTCACAACATCGCCCGGCACGAGCCGGATCAACAGAAACACAGCGACGAGCACGCCGAACGCGGTTGGAACCGCGAGGGCCATGCGGCGAAGCACGTAGGCGCCCAGGTGAACTCCTTTCCGACGGCCACAGCCCCCACCGTCGGGGCGCCGGGCGCTCGATGCCCGCCACCCTTCTTCGGCACGAAAGCTGGGTCCTGCTCCTCCGGCGCACGCGGCGCAGGCCGGTACCAACCCACCCGGTACCTCACACGTGACGGTTGCCGAACGCCGGGTGGGTGCCTCAACACGCATGTTACCGAGACGATGGATCGGCCAGTTTCGTCAGATCGTCACGTTGACGCTCCTCTGAGGATAATGCTATGATGCCCCGAGCAGGGCGATGACGGAGACGCGTCGGCCCGTGCCGCTCCCCAAGAGAGCCGGCGGTGGTGGAACCCGGCGGAGACGGACGGACGGCATCCACTCTTGAGCCGCGGTCGGATCGCGCCTTCACAGGCGCGTGAAGAAACTGCCGGGTGCGCCCGTTACCGCGATCAAGTGCCGGACCGCCTGTGCGGCGGGCCCGGAAATGGAGTGGCACCGCGAGCGTTCTCGCCTCCGTATGGCGGGAGCGTTTTCTGTTTATGCCGGACCGCGCCTGAGACGCGTCACGAGGAGGAGAGCGAATGACCCAGACCAACCTGCTGCTGATCCCAGGCCCCACCCCCCTGCCGCCCGAGGTCCTGCGGGCTATGGACCAGCAGATGACCAACCACCGCGGCCCGGCGTTCGGCCGGCTGATCAGCGAGACGATGGACGGTCTCAAGCAGATCTTCCAGACCAAGAACGACATCATCCCGCTCGTGTCTTCGGGGACGGGCGGCCTCGAGGCCGCGGTCACGAACTTCCTGTCGGCGGGCGACCGCGTGCTCTCGATCAACAACGGCTCCTTCTGCGAGCGGTTCGCCGCCATCGCGGAGCGGTACGGGGCCCGCGTGGACCGCGTCACCGCTGAATGGGGCCGGCCCGTGCCGCTCGACGCGATCACGGAGCGCGTCCGGGGAGACGCCAAAGGCGCGTATCGGGCCGTGTTCGTCACCCAGAGCGAGACGAGCACCGGCGTCCACAACGACGTGCGGGCGATCCGCGGGGCCCTCGGCGACCACCCGGCGCTCCTGATGGTCGACGCCGTGAGCAGCCTCGGTGCCATTCCCCTCGAGACCGACGCCTGGGGCGTCGACGTCGTCATCACGGGGTCGCAAAAGGCCCTGATGAGCCCGCCGGGCATGGCGTTCGTGAGCGTCAGCGATCGGGCGTGGGCCGTGGCCGAGCGGTCCACCACGCCGCGGTTTTACCTCGACCTGGGCCGCGGCCGGACGGCGGTGCACGATCGCGTCCCCTCCACGCCGTTCACAACCGCCATGACGGTCGCCTACGCGGTTCACACGGCGGTCGGGCTGATCCTCCGCGAAGGCCTGCCCCAAGTCTTCGACCGGCACCGCCGGATGGCGCGGATGGTCCGCGCCGGCGTCCGGGGCATGGGACTCGTCCCGCTCGTCGAGGACGCGTACGCCGTCAACTCGGTGACCCCGGTGCTGATGCCGGAGGGCGTGGACGGCAAGACCGTGGTGGCGCGCGCCCGCGACGCCTACGACGTGCTGCTCGGGGCCGGGATCGGACGCTTGGACCGGACCACCGTGCGGATCGGCCACCTCGGATACACGAAGACGGAGTGGCTGCTCACCGGCCTCGAGACGCTCGGCCGCTCCCTCGGTGACGTGGGTCATCCGGTCCCGACCGAGGCCGGCGTGGCCGCCGCGCGGCTCGCGCTCGAGACCGCGGCGAAGCGGTAACGGCGGCGTCCCATGCGCGTTCTCGTGGCCGACGGGCTGGCGGAGGAGGGCCTGAACCGACTGCGCGACGCGGGCGAAGTCGTGGTTCACCGCGGGCTGTCGGAGAATGAGCTGTGCGGGCTCCTCCCGCAGGCCGACGCGGTCGTCGTCCGGAGTCGCACGCGCGTCACGTCGCGCGCGCTCCGCGACGCAGAACACCTCCGGGTGATCGCCCGCGCCGGGGTCGGCGTGGACAACATCGACGTGGAGGCGGCGACCCGGCGGGGCATCCTCGTCCTGAACACCCCGGACAGCAGCACGACCGCCGCGGCCGAGCACACCATGGCGATGGTGCTGTCCCTGGTACGGCGCATCCCCCAGGCGCACGCCTCGCTCGTCGCCGGAGAGTGGGCACGCGAGAAGTTCCTCGGGATCGAACTGGCGGGCAAGACGCTTGGCGTCGCCGGCCTGGGAAAGATCGGCAGCGAGGTCGCGCAGCGCGCCCGCGCGTTCCACATGCGCGTCCTCGCCTACGATCCGTACGTCACGGAGGAACGTGCGCGGCGTCTGGACGTGGAGCTCGCTCCCTGGGACGCGGTCCTCCGGGAGAGCGATATCCTGACACTCCACGTACCGTTGCGGTCGGATACCACGGCGCTGATCGGCGCCGGCGAGCTCGCGATGATGAAACCCGGGGCGCGGCTCGTGAACTGCGCGCGCGGAGGTCTCGTGGACGAGGCCGCGCTCCTCGACGCCCTGAACCGCGAGGCGATCGGTGGCGCCGCGCTGGACGTCTTCGAGGAGGAACCCCCTCGACCGGGGCATCCCCTGATCGGCCACCCCCGCGTCGTCGCGACGCCCCACCTCGGCGGTTCCACCGTCGAGGCCCAGCGGCTGATCGCCGTGGAGATCGCGGACCAGGTGCTGGCGGCCCTCAACGGCGCGCCGGTGCGTGGAGCGGTCAACGCGCCGGCCCTGGGCACGGAGGTGTGGCAGCGGCTCGATCCGTTCATGCGGCTGAGCGACACGCTCGGCAGCCTCACCCAACAGATCGTCGAAGGCCAGCTCGTAGCCGTGTCCCTCAGCTACGAGGGAGAGGTCGCGCAGTTGCAGACGCATCCACTGACAGCGTCGTTCCTCGTCGGGTTGCTCCGCCATGTGTCCGATGAGCCGGTCAACCCGGTGAACGCGGTCGTCCTGGCCAAGGAGCGCGGCCTTCGGGTCAGCGAGTCACACACGGATATGTGCGAGGACTTCGCGAGCCAGGTCCTGGCGGAGATCCAGACCTCGCACGGAACGTTCCACATCGGCGGCACGCTCTTCGGACACCGGGAACCGAAGATCACGCGGCTCAACGGCTGGGAGCTCGACCTCGCGCCGGCACCGGAGATGCTGTTCGTTTGGAACGCGGACCGGCCGGGCATGATCGGCAGGGTCGGGACCATCCTCGGCCGCCACCAGGTCAACATCGCCAACATGCATGTCGGCCGCGAAGACGCCGGCGGCGCCGCGGTGATGGTGCTGACGCTGGACGCCCCACCCCCCGCGGCTGCGGTAGAGGAGATGACCAGCGCCGACGGCATCACCGCGGTCAGGCACGTGCGCCTGTGAGACCCAGGACGGCCGGCGGGGCACACGGTCGCCGTCCGGCCGAGAACGGGGGACCTGGCGGTCGACGTCCGACGCGGGCGATGGGGGCACGCCGATGATCGATCTGAAGCTGTTGCGCGACCAACCCGACCTGTTTCGGGCGTCGATGCAGAAGCGGGGTTTGGACCCGAGCGTGATCGACGAAGTGCTGGCGCTCGACAGGAGACGTCGGGAGATCCTCGCCCGTGTCGAAGGGCTCCGTGCCGGGCAGAAACGCGCCTCCGATGAGATCCGCCGCCTTACGGGCTCGGAACGGACGGCGAGGCTCGAGGAGATGAAGCAGCTGGCCGCCGAGATCAAGGCGGAGGAACCTGGGCTCAACGGCGCCGAGCTCGCCTTGACCGCTGCGCTGCGCACCATTCCCAACCCGCCCCATCCGTCCGTGCCGGAGGGCGGCGCCGACGCCGGCCAGACCATCCGCACCGTCGGCGCGCCTCCGACGTTCCCGTTCGCCCCACGGGACCATGTCGAGCTGGGTGCCCTCCTCGACATCCTCGACGTGGAGCGCAGCGCCAGGACCTCGGGATCCCGATTCTTCTTTCTGCGGCGTGAGGGAGCGCTGTTGCAGCTCGCGCTGGTCCGCTACGGGGTGGACCAGCTGTCGGCGGAAGGGTTCGTGCCGACGATCACACCGGTCCTCGTCCGCCGGGAGAACCTGCTCGGGATGATGGGCGGCGCGCAGCTCGACGACCAGATGGTGTACCGCGTGGAAGGCGAGGATCTGGCGTTGACGGGCACGTCGGAAATGGCCCTCGGGACGATGTACGCGGGCGAGGTGCTGGAGGAAGCGCAGCTGCCGGTCCGGCTCTGCGGCATCTCGACGTGCTTCCGTCGCGAGGCCGGCGCACACGGCAAGGACACCCGCGGGATCTTCCGGGTGCACCAGTTCGACAAGGTGGAGATGTTCTCGTACTGTCACCCCGACCGCTCCTGGGACGAACAGGAGTTCCTCCTGAGCCTCGAGGAGCGCCTGTGGCAGTCGCTCGGCCTCCCGTATCGCGTCGTCAACATCGCCGCGGGCGACCTCGGTGATCCGGCGGCGCGCAAGTTTGACATCGAGACGTGGATGCCCGGGCGGAACGGTTATGGGGAGACGCAGTCGTGCAGCAACTGCACCGATTTCCAGGCGCGCGGGGTCAACGTCCGCTTCCGGCGGCGGGATCGGAACGGCACGGAGTTCGTGCACACCCTCAACGGCACGGCCGTCGCCGTCCCGAGGACGATCGTGGCGATTCTGGAGAATTACCAGCAGGCGGACGGAAGCGTGAGGATCCCCGAACCGCTGGTGCCGTACATGGGCGGGCTCACGCAGATCCGGCCGCGCGAAACGACTGCCAGGTAACCCGCG
Source organism: bacterium (assembly GCA_035632615.1). Lineage (GTDB taxonomy): Bacteria > Sysuimicrobiota > Sysuimicrobiia > Sysuimicrobiales > Segetimicrobiaceae > JAJPIA01. The sequence continues at coordinate 16,592 of DASQGM010000345.1, forward strand.
GGCGCGGGGACCCCGCG
>DASQGM010000346.1:0-20358 GCA_035632615.1 bacterium
TCAGCTTGACCGTGCGGCTCCCGATCGCGGGACGGCCGGACGAGTACCTGCTCGTGTGGCCGACGACGCCGTGGACGCTCACGAGCAACGTCGCGGTCGCCGTGCACCCGGAGCTGACGTACGTGCAGGCGCAGCAGGACGGCAAAAGCTACTACGTCGCGCGCGAACGCATGGGCGAGGTGCTGCACGGCAAGGCGCGGGTGATTCGGGAGGTGCCCGGGTCCGAGCTGGTGGGGTGGGCATACGAGGGGCCGTTCGACGCGCTGCCGGCGCAGCAGGGTGTGGCACATCGGGTGATTCCGTGGACCGACGTGAGCGCGGCCGAAGGCACCGGCCTCGTCCACATCGCCCCCGGGTGCGGCGCCGAGGACTTCGCGCTCGGGAAGACGCACGGGCTCCCTGTGCTGGCGCCGATCGACGAGTTCGGCGTGTTCGCGGACGCCTACGATTGGTTGGGCAGCCGTCACGTCTATGACGTAGCCGCGCCGATCCGGGACGATCTGCAACGCCGCGGCCTGCTCTACCGCGCGGACGACTATACGCACCGATATCCGATGTGCTGGCGATGCGGCAGCGAGCTGGTGTTCCGCCTCGTCGACGAGTGGTTCCTCTCGATGGAGCCGCTCCGCGAGCCGATGATGGCGGTGACCCGGAAGATCCGCTGGCTCCCGGAGTTCGGGTTGGAGCGTGAGCTCGATTGGCTCCGCAACATGCACGACTGGATGATCAGCAAGAAGCGGTACTGGGGACTGGCGCTCCCGATCTGGGAGTGCCGCTCGTGCGGCACATTCGAGGTGATCGGCGGGGAGGACGAGCTCGAGGAACGCGCCGTCGAGGGTTGGGACGCGTTCGCGGGCCACTCGCCGCACCGCCCCTGGATCGACGGGGTCAAGATTCGCTGCCGGCAGTGCGGAGCGGCCGTGTCCCGGGTCACCGACGTCGGCAACCCCTGGCTGGACGCTGGAATCGTGCCGTACTCGACGTTGGGGTACCGGCGGAATCGGCGTGAGTGGCAAAAGTGGTTCCCCGCCGACTTCATTACGGAGGCGTTCCCCGGCCAGTACCGCAACTGGTTCTATTCGATGCTGGTCATGAGCACGGTGCTGGAGAACCGCGAGCCGTATCGGACGTGTCTCGGCCACGCGATGGTGCGCGACGAGCACGGTCGCGAGATGCACAAGTCCTGGGGGAACATGATCGAGTTCAACGACGCCGCGGAGAAGATGGGCGCCGACGTCGTCCGCTGGCTGTATGCGCTGCAAAACCCCGCGCAGAACGTGAACTTCGGCTACGGGCCCGGCGACGAGGTGCGGCGCCGCTTCATTCTACCGTTGTGGAACGTCTACGCGTTCTTCGTCACCTACGCGACCCTGGACGGGTGGGTCCCGGATCCGGCGCGGGCGGCGTCGCCGGCACCCCGATCCGGCGCGCGGGAGCGCGGCGGGCGTGCCCGGCGGGCGTCCGCCGCGAGCGCGGGGGCGTCCGCGACCGGGGAGCGGAGTCTCCTCGACCGATGGATTCTCTCGCGTCTCGGAGGGCTCGTCGAGACGGTCCGCGGTCGCCTCGACGACTATGACGTCCCTGGCGCCGCGCGGCCGATCGAGCGATTCGTCGAGGATCTGTCGGTATGGTACGTGCGCCGCGGCCGCCGTCGCTACTGGAAGTCCGAGGCGGATGCGGACAAGCAGGCCGCCTACGCGACGCTCTACGAGGTGCTCGTGACGCTGACACGGGTGCTCGCGCCGTTCGTGCCGTTCCTCGCGGAGGCGCTCCACCAAAACCTCGTCCGGTCGGTTGACGCGACCGCGCCGGTGAGCGTGCACCTGTGCGACTTTCCCGCCGTAGCGTGGCCGCGCGACCCGCGGCTCGAGGACGCGATGGATCGCGCTCGGATGTTGATCTCGCTGGGGCGGGCCGCCCGCAACACCGCGAAGCTGCGCGTCCGCCAGCCGCTCGCGACGGCGACGATCGTGGAGCGCACGGGCGTGCTGGATTCGCCGGCGTACCGGGAGCTCGTCGAGCACATCAAGGAGGAGCTGAACGTCAAGGACGTCCGTTTCGCGCCGACCGTGACGTCGCTGGGCCGGCTCGAGGTGCGCCCGCGGTTCGACCTGCTGGGGCCCAAGTTCGGGGGCCAGATCACGAAGGTCGTCGAGGCGCTGCGTGTCGAGGGGGAGGCGCTGCTGGCGCGGACGCCCGAGGGGGAACCGTACCGCCTCCGGCTGCCGGGCGGCCAGGAGGTGGTGTTGGAGCGCGCGGAGGTGGACGTCCGGATGCACTGGCACGCCGGCCTCACCGGCGCCGGGGAGGCCGGGACCTGGGTCGTCCTGGACACGACCCTGACCGACGCGCTGGTGCGGGAGGGCCTGGCGAGGGAATTGGTGCATCAGATCCAGCAGTGGCGCAAAGAGGCCGGGCTGGAGATCGCGGACCGGATCACGTTGTACTATGCTGACGACGCGATGCTTGCGGATCTGCTCCGGGCGCACGGCGACTACGTGTTGCGCGAGATCCTCGCCCGGGACGCGCGGGCGGGTGCCGCGCCGGAAGGGCCGGACGTGCACCGGAAGACGTTGCGGCTGGACGGCAAGGAGTTCGCGCTCGCCATCGTGCGGGCGGGATAGGCGGGAACTGTGGAGCGGAGAGCAGGGGAGGGAGGAGGCGGCCCGAATCAATGCGGCCGTGATGCCTCGATGACCGCGGCCAGCACGACGCCCGGCGCGGCGGGGGGAGCCCAGCGCGTCATCGGCGTGCTAGGCGGCATGGGACCCCTGGCGACCGCCGATTTCTACATGAAGCTGGTGCGCCTGACCCCGGCGCGCGCCGATCAGGAACACCCGCGCGTGATCATCGACAGCAACGCCAAGATCCCCGACCGGACCGCGGCGGTCCTGGGGCGCGGTCCGGATCCGACGTCCGCGCTGGTGGCGACCGCGAGAAACCTGGAACGGGCCGGGGCGGATCTGATTGTCATCCCGTGCAACTCCGCGCACGCCTTCTTGGGCGCGATCCGCGAGGCGGTGCGGATCCCGGTGCTGGATATCATGGAGGAGGTCGCCGCGGCGGTCGCCGCGCTGGAGCCCGCGCCTCGGTCGACGGGGATCCTGGCGACGCAGGCCACGCTCGAGATGCACCTCTATCATCGTGCGCTTACCCGGCGCGGCATCGCCGTGGTCCAGCCCTCCGCGGCCGAGGAGACCGTGGTGATGACGGCGATCCATGCCGTCAAGGCCGGCGATCTTGGCGCAGGGGTGCGGGCGTCCGTGCGCGCGGTCGCCGCCGCGCTCGTCGCCCGCGGAGCCGGCGCGATCGTCCTCGGGTGCACCGAGCTGCCGCTGGTGATCGGATCCGGCGACGCGCCGGTGCCGGTGCTGGACGGAACCGAGATCCTGGCGCGGGCCGCGCTTCGGGAGGCGGGAGGGGAATATGCGCCGCCGTCCCAACGTTCCGACCAAGACGGTGTGAAGTCCACAGTCCCTGTCAGGAGGAGCTGAATGCCGCAGAAGCGTTCGTCTAAGTCGACGTCCGCCCGCTCGACCCGGTCGGGGCGTTCGAGCGCGCGGACCACGAAGAAGGTACCGGCGGAACCTCGGTCCGAAGCGGCGCCGCGGCGGGCGAAGGGACAGGCGACCGCCCAGGTGGAGACGTACGCGCGTCTGCTCCTCGAAGAGCGCCGCCGGCTGCGCCAGGAGCTGTCGGAGATGGAGGAACACCATACCAAGAACAACGAGGAGAAGCACGCGGCCGACGTGTCCGGGTACGACGACGACCTCGTGGACGTGGCGACCGAGACGTTCGAACGCGAGAAGGGGCTGACGCTGGAGAGCAGCGTGCAGGGCCTGCTCGAGATGGTGGAGGAGGCGCTGCGGCGCGTCCGCAACGGCACCTACGGGGTTTGCGACGGCTGCGGCCGTCCGATCGACGCCAAGCGGCTGAAGGCGATCCCGTACGCACGCCTGTGCATCAAGTGCAAAGAGCGCGAGGAGCGCCTGCGCAGCCTCGCGCGCTGACCGCCATTCGCCGGTACGTGTGGGCGGTCGCGCTGGTGCTGACATTCGGCGCCGCCCAAGGCGCGGGACGCGCGGTCGCCTTGCACGTCGCGCCCGGGACGGACCGCATCGTCGTCCCGGGCGTCTTGTCTTTGACCCTGCGTGAAAACCCGGGCGTCGCGTTCGGTCTGCTGGCGCAGCTCCCGACCCCCGTGACCGTCGCCGTTGCCTTGACCGTGCTCGCCGTCGTTCTCTACAATAGGGGCGCGTGGCTAGCCACGAGCTCCGGCCAGTGGGGGCTGGGGTTCATGCTCGGTGGGGCGCTCGGCAACGTGACGGACCGACTTCGTTTTGGGTACGTGGTCGACTACCTGGACGTTCACGTCTGGCCCGTCTTCAATCTCGCGGACACCGCGATCGTGATCGGCGCGGGTCTGCTGGTGCTCGCGCTGCGCGGAGGGCCCACGACGGGGCCGGCTCGCCGAGCGTCGGGCGGCGGCCGGGCGGCCCCAGGCACGCGTGAGTGAGATCTACCGATAAGAAGGGCCGGAACCTCCAAGAGTTCGCATCGTCTCCGGCGAATGCTTGGGGTGGGTTAGGGGGTGACGGATGAAGCCAGTGCTGTTCCAGCTCGGGCCGTTTCCCGTCTCGTCGTTCGGTGTCTTCCTGTTGCTGGCGTTCGTCGTCGGCATCGTCGTGCTGCGCTCGCGGACCAAGGGGCTCGGCTGGGATGCGGGCGAGGTGCTCGACCTCAGCCTGTACACGATCATCGGCGGCGTGGTGGGCGCCCGAATCGGGTACGTGCTCGTGAACCTTCCCGACTTCGCGGGCGATCCCGCGCGCGTGGTGACGATGTGGAAGGACGCCGGGCTGTCGTTCTACGGCGCGCTCGCCGGCGGCACGCTCGTGGCGTGGCTGTACGGGCGCGCTCACCGATGGGGTCTCGGCTCGCTCGCGGACGCGGCCGCGCCGAGCCTCGCGCTCGGGTACGCGATCGCGATGATCGGTACCCTGCTGTACGGGTTGAACTACGGGCGCCCGTCGACCGTGCCGTGGGCGGTGACGCTGTTCGGACAGCCCCGGCACCCTACGCAGCTGTACCTCATGGTCGTGTCACTCGTGATCTTTGCGCTGCTGATGTGGCGCGAGACGGCACCGCGCGGCACCGGGCGCCTGTTCTGGGAGTTCTTGCTGCTGTACGCGATCGGGCGCACGGTGATTGAGACGTTCATGGATAGCCCGCGCGTCCTCGGACCGCTGACCCTTGCGCAGGTGGCGAGCATCGTCGCCGCGGTGCTCTCCGTCGTGATGTGGCTCAGGGTCGGCCGCGGCGGCGTCGAGGCCGAGCACGCGGCCCCGAGCGGCGACCGGCCCGAGGCCGTTGAGCAGTTTCGAGACTAACCCTCGCGGCGGCTCGGTCGAAGCCTTCGAGGCGGCTCCCGGCGACCGGGGCCGTCGCCTCGACGTCGTGGTCGCGGAGCGCCTGCCGAAGCTGTCGCGCTCGCGGATCGCCCGCCTGAGCGCGGAGGGTCACGTGCTCGTCGACGGGTCCCCCCGAAAGCCGTCGTTCCATCTCCAGACCGGTCAGACCGTGCGGGTCGAGCTGCCGGTCCCCGCGCCGACCGGGCTCGTGCCCGAGGCGATTCCCCTGGACGTCGTGTACGAGGACGCCGACCTGCTCGTCGTCAACAAGCCGGCCGGCCTGACCGTCCACCCTGCCCCCGGACATCCGTCCGGCACGCTCGTGAACGCGGTGCTCGCCAGGGTGCGCGATCTCCCCAGGACCGGGGGCGCGCTCCGGCCCGGCATCGTCCACCGCCTGGACAAGGACACGTCCGGCCTGCTTGTCGTGGCCAAGACCGAGGACGCGCATCGCGCCCTCGCCGCGCAACTCCGGGCGCGCACCATCTCGCGCACCTACCTCGCGCTTGTCCGAGGCCGCATCGCCCGGGACGAGGGCACGATCCGCGCCCCTGTCGGGCGGCACCCGTCCCACCGCACGCGCCAGGCGGTCACCGAGCGGGGAAGGCCGGCGGTGACGCACTACGCGGTACTCGAGCGGTTTGCCGAGGCGACGTTCGTGGCCTGTCGGCTCGAGACCGGCCGGACCCACCAGATCCGCGTGCACATGGCACACATCGGCCACCCGATCCTCGGCGACCCGGTCTACGGCCGTGCGCCGGTGCCCGAGTTGCGCCGTCAGGCGCTCCACGCCGCGCGGCTGGAATTCACGCACCCGGCGACCGGGTTCCGGCTGATGTGCACCGCGTCGTTGCCCGACGACATCGCCGGCCTCCTGGCCCGCCTTCGCGCCGGCGAGTCGCGTGGGACGGCGTCCGTTCACAGGGGCGGGACCACCCGCGGCGAACAGTAGCGTGCGGGACACGCCGGGGAGGCGCCGGAGCGTGGAGTTGCGCGAAAAGGCCAAGGTGATGGACCGGGAGACGATCCGCCGTGCCGTCACGCGCATGGCGCACGAGATCGTCGAGCGGAACAAAGGGGCGCAGACGCTCCGTCTCGTGGGCATCGTCCGGCGGGGTGTCCACCTCGCCGAGCGCCTGGCCGTGGCGATCGCCGCCGCCGAGGGCGTCACGATTCCCGTCGGGGTCCTGGACGTGACCGCGTACCGGGACGACCGCGGGACACACGAGCCGCAGGGCAACGCCGCGGCGTCGGAGACCCGGCTGCCGTTCGACGTGGCCGGGCAACGGATCATCCTGGTGGACGACGTGCTCTACACCGGTCGCACCGTGCGCGCCGCGCTGGACGCGCTGATCGATCGCGGCCGGCCGGCCGGCATCCAGCTCGCGGTGTTGGTGGACCGGGGCCATCGCGAACTGCCGATCCGCCCCGACTACGTCGGGAAGAACCTGCCCACCTCGTCTCGCGAGCAAGTGCGGGTGCGGTTCGCCGAGTCGGACGGGCGGGACGAGGTGATCATCGAGGAATCGGAGTAACGGCGCGACGGGGCGAGGTACGGCCTACCGGATGCGCCGGCCGCCCGGGGTGGGCGCGGGGACCGCCGGCACTGCGCGTACGGTGCGTTCTTCCGAGTACGTCACCGCCCCCGGGGCCCCGCCGCGCGGCTTGCGGACGTGCTTGCGCGCCACGCAATCGACCGCGACTTGACCGGCTTCGCGCCCCTCGCTGAAATACGCCGCCACCTGCGCCGCCGCCTCGATGGCTTCCTCTGACGGAGCGCCGTCGGTCTTGAGGACGACGTGCGCGCCGGCGATTCCTCGCGCATGGAACCACAGGTCGTCGGGCCCCGCGACGTGGAACGTGACGTGGTCGTTCTCGCGGGCGCTGCGTCCCACGACGATCATCGCCCCGCCGGGCCCGCGAAACCGGCGGGGTCCGGACGCGGCGGCCGGCCGCGCGCGAGGGCCTCTCCGCAGCATCCCGGCGTGGGCGAGATCCGTCTGCACCTCCCAGAGATCGTCGGGCGACGACGCGGTCGCGATCTGGACGAACGCGTCCCGCAGCGCGAGCGTCTCGGCCTCCAGTCGCGCGATTCGACCGGGCACGGCGCGCGATGCGGCCTGGGCCTTCGCGTACCGGCGAAAGTACCGTTGGGCGTTCTCGACGGCCGTGAGTTCGGGATCAAGCGGGATCGCGATCTCGGCGCCGCCGGCGGTGTGGTCCGGGACCACGACCGACGCGGCCCGGGGGCCGGCGCGGCCGCCGTAGGTGAGGAGCAGCTCGCCCATCACCCGGTGCCGCTCCGCGCGCCCGCTCTCCTCGAGCGCCCGGCGGTTCTCCTCGAGGGCGTGTTCGCGCTGTCGCAGGGCGGCGCGCGCGGCCGAGGCGAGGGCGCGCCGGCGCTCCTCCAGCGGGCCCGCATCGGTGACGTCCCGGTAGTATCGCTCGAGCGCGTCGCTCATCGACGGGACCGCTCGCGACGTCAGCTCCGCGTACACGCGCAGCGGGACCGCGGCGAACGCGACCGTGCGGCCCTCGGCTTCATAGGTCACCGGCGAGAACGCCTCGGTTCGCCGGATGTCCGCGAGCTCGCGGAGCGTCGCGTGGAGCCGTATTGCGGCCGGTGCCGCGTCGCGCGCGGGCGCGGCGGGGTCGAGCCCGGATCGGAGCGCCACCTCGCGCGCCAGCACGGGCCCGATGCCGAGCACCGCGCCGACGAGTTGCTGCCAGATCGGCCGCGGTCCGTCGCACAGGGCGCGGAGCGCGGCTTCGTCGAGCCCGTCCGGCCCAGGACGGTCGGCCGGCGGTGGGGTATACGGACGGCCCGGCAGCACTGGCCGTCGGGGCGACATCTGGGGCGTGACGACCTTGAGCGCGCCCAAAACCACGCGGCTGTCGACGAGGATCGCGTTGCTGTACCGGCCCATGATCTCCGCGATCAGCGTGAGCGGCCCTTCCAGCGCGTCGAACCGGAGCCGGAGCACCCGGTCGAACGGCGGCTGCTCGACGTCGGCGAGGCGGGATTCGGTGAGGCGGCTGCGCAGCAACTGTCCGAAAGGGGTCAGCCGCTCGGTGGCCTCGGGGCGCGCGGCGAGGTGCACCCTGGCCGTGCGCGCGTGGATCGAGATGAACAGGTGCGCGACACCGTGCGGGCTCCTGAGGTTGAGCACGACCGCCTCGGGATCCGGCTGGCGGACGCCCCCGAAACGTGCGCCGAGGTGCGCGCGCACCTCGCGCGCGACCGCTGCGAGTACGAGCCCGTCGAGAGACGGTGGGACGATCTCCGGCACCTACTCCACCCAGCCCCCCCGCGCATGCGCTGAGACCACGCGGGCGCGCGGGCACCCTAGGGGTGTTCCCGCGGAGGTGTTGCGGACGCCCGCGTGACGCTTCTCGAGTATACGTGATGTCGCGCAACGCCGGAAAGAGCCGGGCTGAGCCGGCGCCGCGCGTGCGGGCCGTACGCGCGTGAGGAGGAGATTGGAACGCGGGCGCCGCACTCTCCCTGGTGCCGTTTTGTGCCTGGAGACCGTGGGACGTACCGTGGGGGCGGCGGCCTCGATGACCCGGAGCATGACCGGTTTCGGCACCGGAGAGGCGATCACCGTCGCCGGCCGCTACGCCGTTGAGGTCCGTTCTGTCAATCACCGATTCTGCGAGATCCTCGTCAGGTTGCCCCGGGACCTCGTGCCATTGGAAGATCGAGTCAAGGCGCTCGTGCAAGGGCGCGTGTTGCGGGGACGGGTGGATGTTGCTATAATTCGAGAGGAGCAAGGAAAACGCACGCGAACGGTTAAGGCGGACCTGGACCTGGCTACAGCGTACGCCAGCGCCCTACACGACCTGAAACAGGCTCTCTCGATCTCCGGACCGCTCGAAATCTCCACGCTCGTCTCTCTCCCCGACGTCATCCGGATCGAGGAGCAGAAAGAGGATCTCGAGACCCTGTGGCCGGCTGTCGCGGCCGGGGTCGGCGCCGCGGTGGACCGGCTCGTGGCGATGCGTGAGACGGAGGGGTGCAGGCTCGCCGCCGACCTGGGCCGCCGGATCGAGCGGCTGGGGGAGCACATCGCGGCGATCGAGGAGCGGGCACCGGCCATCGTTCAGGAGTACCATACCCGGCTCGCCCGGCGGGTGCAGGATCTCACCAGCGGGATCTCGGTGGACCCGGGCCGGCTCGCGACCGAGATCGCGATGTTTGCCGACCGCACGGACATCACGGAGGAGATCACGCGGTTCCGAAGCCACCTGACGCAGTTCCAGGGAACCCTCGGCGCGGACGGTGCCGTGGGGCGGACGCTCGAGTTCATCGTGCAGGAGCTCGGCCGCGAGGCCAATACCATCGGGAGCAAGGCCAACGACCTCGCCATCACGCGCCTGGTGATCGCGGTGAAGGGCGAGCTGGAAAACCTCCGGGAGCAGATCCAGAACGTGGAGTAGCCCCGGCGTCGCGGACCGGCGCGGCGCGGGGGGTGGAGGCGGCAGCGCGGTCAGGGGGATGAGGCGATGGACACACGGCTGATCAACATCGGGTTCGGCAACATCGTGGCGGCCAACCGCATCATCGCGATCGTCAGCCCGGACTCGGCCCCCATCAAGCGGATCATCCAGGAAGCGCGGGACAAAGGCATCCTGATCGACGCCACCTACGGCCGGCGGACGCGTGCGGTGGTCATCACCGACAGCGGGCACGTGGTGCTGTCGGCGGTGCAGCCCGAGACGGTCGCGCACCGGTTCACGAGCAAGGAGACGGTGGAACAAGAGGACGAGGAGGCTGCCGAGACGCCGGCGGCCGACGCCGAATGATCGTCACGGTCAGCGGGGAGATCGGCGCGGGCAAGAGCACGGTGGCGCGCGCGCTGGCCCGTGCGCTTGGGCTGCGGTATCTCTCCACCGGAGAGGTGTTTCGCGAGGAGGCCCGCAAGCGGGGGGTGACGCTCGCGGAGTTGGGGCGGCTGGCCGAACAGGACTCGTCGATCGACCGGACGATCGACGAGATGCAGGTCCAGGCCGCGCGGGCCGGTGACATCCTGGTGGACAGCCGGCTGAGCGGGTGGCTGATCGGCGGGGATCTACGGATCTGGCTCCGCGCGCCGCTCGCCGTGCGCGCCGCTCGGGTCGCGGCGCGCGACGGGACGGACGTCGCCCGCGCCGCGCGCGACGTCCAGACCCGAGAGGCCTGCGAGCACCATCGCTACCGCCAGACGTACCAGCTGGACCTCACCGATCTGACGCGGTACCACGTGATCGTGGATACCGCGATGTGGGGCGCCGACGAGATCGTCGCGGCGCTCCTTGTGTTGGCGCGCGGCCGGTTCGGCCGGGGCGGTTCGGGGAGCGTCGGCGGCGCAGCGCCCGGCGTGGGAGGCTCCGCGGTCCATGGACGCTCGGGCTGACGCCTCTGCAGCGCTGCGCGGCCGGGTGGTCGTGGTCGGCGTCTGCGGCAGCATCGCGGCGTACAAGGTTGCGGCGGCCGTGCGGTTGCTCGTCAAGGCTGGCGCCGAGGTGCACGTGGTGATGACGCCCGCCGCCACCCGGTTCATCGGTCCGGTGACGTTTCGCGCGCTGTCGCGCCACCCCGTGATCACGGACATGTGGGCGCCGGATTCCCCGTGGGACGAGCCGCACGTGGCCTTGGGGCAACGCGCCGCCTGCTACGTGATCGCTCCGGCGACCGCCGATATGCTGGGCCGTCTCGCCGCTGGGCTGGCGGACGACATCGTGTGCGCGACCGCGCTCGCGACGCGGGCCCCGATCCTGGTCGCCCCGGCGATGAGCGCGGAGATGGCCACGGCCCCGGCCGTCGAGGAGAACACCGCCCGTCTGCGCGCCCGCGGCGTCCACGTCATCGGCCCGGAGCGCGGTGAGCTCGCGTCCGGCCAGGACGGGATCGGGCGCCTGTCCGAGCCGGAGGCGATCGTCGCCAGAATCGCAGCGCTCGTGGGTGAGGCCGGCGCCCGACGGTGAACGCGGGGACCGAGGGCTGCGCTGAGGTCCTGTTGGACCGCGCCCCAAGGATCGCGGACCGCCCCCTGACGTACCGGGTGCCCGCCGCACTGTGGGGTCGCGCGCGCATCGGTGTGCGCGCCGTGGTGCCGCTCGGTTCGCGGACGGCGAGCGGGTTCATCGTCGGGGTCGCGCCGTGTGACCGCGACGGCGCGCGCGATGCCGCGGGCCGGGAGCGCCGTCTCCGTGAGATCCTCGACATCCCCGATCCCGAGCCGCTGTTTTCGGCGGCAATGCTCAGGCTCGCCCGCTGGGTCGCCGACGAGACGCTGTCCACCTTGCTCGATGCCGTGCGGTGCCTCGTGCCCCCCGAGATCGCGCGGCGGCCGCCGGTGCCGGCGCGCGTCCTCCGGCGGGTCGTGGCGGTGCCGGAGCGACTGCCCCGCGTCGCGGGGCGGCGTCAGCGGCAACTCCTCGATCGGCTCCTGGCCGCGCCGGAGGGCGTGCCCGTCGGCGAGTTGGTCCGCGGAGGCGGCGGCGCCCCGCTCAAGCGTCTCCTGGCGCTTGGGGCGGTGCGGGTGGAGGAGGAGCCTCGCCGGGACGGGAGCGCAGCCCGAACCGGTTCGGACGCGGCGGCGCCCGGCACGGACGCCGCCCCAGCGCGGCCTCTGCTGCTGTGGGGAGGTGCGGGCGATCGTGCCCGGTGGATCGTAGACGCGGTGCGCCGCGCCGTCGCGCGCGGCGGACAAGCGATCGTCACGGCGCCCGAGGTGGAGCTCGCGGAAACCCTGGCGGCGCACCTCCGTGACGCGATCGGGGAGCGGGTCGCGCTGTTCCACTCGGAGCTGCCGCCGGCGGAGCACCGCGAGACGTGGCGGCGGATCCTCGGAGGAGACGTGGACGTCGTGTGCGGGACGCGGTCCGCGTTGTTCGCGCCGCTGCGTCGCCTGCGGCTCCTGATCGTGGATGACGAGCAGGATCCGTCGTACAAGGCCGAAGCGGCCCCACGGTACCACGGGCGGCGCGTCGGGTTGCATCGCGGTGCCGTGGAGGGGGCGCGGGTGGTGCTGGGGAGCGCGACGCCGTCGGTGGAAGCCTACGCCGGGGCGGCCGACGGTACGTTGCGCCGCGTTCGTCTCACGCTCCGCGGCCGGCCGCGCGTCACGATCGTGGACATGCGGCGGGAGCGCGAGCAGGGGGGCGCCGGTGCCTTGAGTCGGCCGCTTGTGGACGCGATGCGTCGGCATTTGCGCGCCGGCGGTCGCGTCGCGTTGTTCGTCAACCGGATCGGGTATGCGCGCGTGCTCGCCTGCCAGGAGTGCGGGCATCTGGTGCGCTGTCCGCGGTGTCTCGTCCCGATGCCGTACGATCGCGAGACGGGGACGATTCGCTGCCGCGTCTGCGGGCGTTCGGAGGCGGCCCCGCAGGTGTGTCCGCGGTGCAAAGGCGTGGCGCTGCGTTGGGTCGGCGCGGGCACCAAACGCATCGAGGAGGTTGTGGCGAGGGTGTTTCCGGAGTTCCGGCTGGCGCGGGTGGATCGGGAAACTGCCCCCGAGTTCGACAAGGTGGCGCGCGAGTTCGCCTCTGGACGCCTCCGTCTCATCGTCGGCACGCAGTTGCTGCTGCGCGGCCGGCGGCTGCGGCCGAGCCTGGTGGGCGTCGTTGACGCGGACGCGCCGTTGTACCGACCGGATTTCCGCGCGGCCGAGCGGGCGTTCCAACAGGTGCGTGCGGTCGTCGCGCTCACGGACGGCGCGCCGAACCCGGAGGCGGTGGTGCAGACCGGGATTCCCGAGCACCCGGTGCTCCGCGCGCTCCGCACGGGGCTCGACGAGTCGCTGTACGAGGACGAGCTGCGCGTCCGGCGGGAGTTCGGGTACCCGCCGTACGCGCACCTCGCGCGCGTCGTGGCTTCCGGGCGGGACGCGGCCGCCGCCGCGGCGCTGGCCGAGCGCGCCGCCGCGGCGGCCCGGGCACGCGGGGTCGAGGTGCTGGGCCCCTCCCCGGTGCGACCCGCCGGCGGCACACGCCTGCCCGCGCGCGCCCACTGCCTCCTCCGCGGGGACACCAGGGAAGCGGTGCGGGACGCCGCGCTTGCCGCGCTCGCGGTGGCCCCCGGGTCCGAACGCGGCGTCGGCCGGGGCCGCGTCGTTGTGGACATGGATCCGGAGGAGATCGATTGATGCCGGAGGCTCCCCGCCCGTTCGAGGTCATCACCGTGGACAGCCCGCGGGCGGCGATCCTACGGCGCCGTGCGCAGCCGGTCCGCGTCGTGACGCGCGAGACCCAGCAGCTGATCGACCGGATGTTCGCCACGATGCACGAGGCGCACGGGATCGGCCTGGCCGCGCCGCAGGTCGGGATCGGCCGGCGGGTGATCGTTCTCGAGTTCGATAACCGCCGCATCGCGCTCGTCGACCCCGAGTGCCTGCGTCAGGAGGGCGAGGAGGTGGTCGCCACGGAGGCATGCCTGAGCATCCCCGGCCTGCTCGGGGACGTCCCGCGCGCCTCCCGGGTCGTCGTGCGCGCGCGCAACCGCCGGAACAAGTTCGTCACGATCGAGGCGGACGGCATGCTCGCGCGCATCCTGCAACACGAGATCGATCACCTCGACGGCATTCTGTTTCCGCAGCGCGTGCGCGACCAGAAGACGCTCCGGCGCGTCGAGGACACGTCCGAAGTGGTGTCGCCAGAGTGAAGGCCGTCTTCTTCGGGACGCCGGCGTTCGCGGTCCCCTCACTCGACGCGGTGCTCGCCGCGTGCGAGCTCGCCGCCGTGGTGACGCAGCCGGACCGCCCGCGGGGGCGCGGGCTGCGCGTGGAGCCGTCCCCCGTCGCCGTCGCCGCGAATCAGTACGCCCTTGATGTGCGTCAGCCGGAGTCGTTGCGCGATCCCGGATTCCTCGACGCGCTGCGGGCGCTTGCGCCCGACCTGCTCGTGGTGGTCGCGTACGGGCGCCTGATCCCCCCGGCGGCCCTCGCGACGGCACGGTTGGGCGGCGTCAATCTGCATCCGTCCCTGCTGCCTCGCTACCGAGGGGCCGCGCCGATCCCGCGGGCGATCGCTGCGGGCGACCGGGAGACCGGCGTGACCGTGCTGCACCTGTCCGACGAGATGGACGCCGGCGACATCATCCTCCAGCGCGCCGCGCCGATCTTGTCCGAGGACACGACCGCGACGCTGGAGCCGAGACTCGCCAGGGCCGGCGCGGCGCTGCTGGCGGAGGCGGTCCGTCTCCTCGACGCGGGCGCCGCCCCGCGCCGGCCCCAGGATCCCTCCCAGGTGTCGTTCGCGCCGAAGCTGTCCCGCGAGGAGGCGCTGATCCGCTGGAGCGCGCCCGCGGCCGCGATCGTCAATCTCGTCCGGGCGTTCGACCCGTGGCCGGTGGCGTACACCCTGCGCGACGGCGAGCCGCTCAAGATCTGGCGCGCGTCCACGGCCCCTGAAGCGCTCGGCGCGGTCGCCGGAGTCGGCCGAGCGCGGCCCGCCCCGGGCACCGTCGTGCGGGCGGGTGGCGGGGATCCTCCGCTCATTGTCGCGGCCGGGGAAGGATGGGTGGCGGTCCACGAGGTGCAGCCGGCGTCCGGCCGGCGGATGCCGGTTGCCGCGTACCTGCGGGGACATCCGCTCGCGCCCGGGACGATCCTCGGGGGTGGCGCGACGACGGTCGACCGGGCGGACCCGGTCTGAGCCGGCGGTCGCAGCGGCGGGAACGCGCGCGACCCGGCCGTCGCAAAACGACCGTCGGAAGCACGCTAGAACGGGTATGCTAAAATAGGAAGCGATGGGGGTGAGATGATGTTTTTCTGGGACCCGACGTATTTCCTCGTGATCCCGGCGGCCCTCCTCGCGCTGTACGCGCAGCTGCGTGTGCAATCGGCGTATGCCCGCTACAGCCAGGTGCCGATCGCGAACGGCATGACGGGCGCGCAGGTCGCCGCGGAGATCCTCCGCCGTAACGGGCTCTCCAGCGTGGAGATCGAGCGCATCGACGGCACGCTCTCGGACCATTACGATCCCCGGACGCGCGTCCTCCGGCTGTCGTCGGCGGTGTACGATGATGCGTCTGTCGCCTCGGTGGGCGTGGCCGCGCACGAGACCGGCCACGCGCTGCAGCATGCGCAGCACTACGGGCCGCTGGTCCTGCGGTCGGCGATGGTGCCGACGTCCCAGTTTGGGTCGTGGCTCGCCTGGCCGATCTTCATCTTGGGGTTCTTCTTCCACTCGGGCGCGTTCATGCAGCTCGGCATCCTCATCTTCAGCGCCGCGGTCGCCTTCACCGTCGTGACGCTGCCGGTCGAGTTCGACGCGAGCGGGCGGGCGATGCGCGTGCTGGCGACGGAAGGATTTGTCACCCCAGGCGAGCTCCAAGGCGTGCGCACGGTGCTCAACGCGGCGGCGCTGACGTATGTGGCCGCGGCGGCGATGGCGGTGCTCCAGTTGCTGCGCATGCTGCTGCTGGCCAACATGCGCCGGGAGGACTGACACCGCCGCGCCTAGGCCCGTGTCCCCGATGGACGCGCCGCGCACCTCGCGTGAGGTGGCGCTCGAGGTTCTCCACCGCGTGGACGACGATGGCGCCTGGAGCGGCGTCCTGCTGCGCCGCGTGCTGGAGCGGGCAGGGCTCAGCGCCGTCGAGGAGGCGTTGGCGACCGAGCTGACGCTGGGGACCCTGCGTCACCGGGCCGAGGTGGATTGGACGCTGGCCCGGTTTACGCGCACGCCGCTCGGGGCGCTGCCGGCGCGGATCCGCGGCGTGCTTCGCATGGGCGCCTATCAGTTGCTGTTCGTTCCACGCATCCCGCCGCACGCCGCCTGCAGCGAGTCGGTCGAGCTGGCCAAGCGCGTCGGTCACGTCGGGACCGCGCGGTTGGTCAACGCGGTGCTGCGCCGCGTCGCCGCGTCGCCGGAGCGGCCGCAGGACGGGGACACCGTCGAGGCGATCGCGGTGCGTCACTCGCATCCGGCGTGGCTGGTGTCCCGGTGGGTGGAGCGTTTCGGGGTCGAAGAAACGCGCGCGTTGTGCGACGCGAACAACGCCACGCCCCCGTCCACGATCCGACTGAACACGCTGCGCGGCGCGCCCGACCTGATCGCGGCGCGCCTCGCCGACCGGGGCCTGTGCACGGAGCCGTCCCCGTGGTTGCCGGAGGGGCGGCGGATCGTCGCTGCCGGCGATCGGCGCGCGCGCGCATCGGCGCGGCAGGCGGCGTATAACGAGGGGTGGTTCTCGCCGCAGGACGAGGCGTCGATGCTCGTTGCGCGCCTGCTCGCCCCCAACCCCGAGGAGACGGTGATCGACGCCTGCGCGGCGCCCGGCGGCAAGACGACGCACCTCGCCGCGTTGATGGAAAACCGCGGCCGCATCATCGCGTGCGACGTGCACCCGGCGAAGCTCGACGCGGTGGCTCGCCAGTGCGCCCGGTTGGGCGTGTCGATCGTGGAAACGCGCCTCCTCGACGCGGCCCGGTTGGGGGAGACGCATGCGGGCGAGGCGCACCGCGTGCTGGTGGACGCGCCGTGCTCGGGGCTCGGTGTGTTGCGGCGCCGCCCCGAGATCAAGTGGCGTCTTCGGCCGGAAGACCTGCGCACGCGCGCGACCGAGCAGCGTCGGATTCTCGACGGCGCCTCTGCCGCGGTACGGTCGGGCGGCATCCTCGTGTACAGCGTGTGCACGTCCGAACCGGAGGAAGGCGTGGAGGTCGTGGAGGCGTTTCTCGCGGCGCACCGGGAGTTCGCGCCGGCGTCGACCGGCGGGTGGCCGCCAGGGTCCGGCGGCGTCGCGGCGCCGTTCGGGGAGTCCGACCCCAGCGCCGCCATCGCGCGGGACGCGCTCGGGACGGCGCTGCTGCTCCCGCACCGCACCGGCACGGACGGGTTTTTCATCGCGGTCCTTCGGAGGACGGCATGAACACGGTGGACCGCCCCGCGCCGGCCGGCGGCGCCGACCACAGCCGGGAGGCGGCGGCACGCCCGGTCGAGCTCCGCGGGCTCACGGTCGCGGAGCTGGAGACACTCGCCGAGTCGCTCGGGGAGCACCGGTACCGCGGCCGGCAGATCGCGCGCTGGCTGTACGGGCACGGCGTTGAGACGGTGGAGGCCATGACCGACCTGCCGCAGGCGTTTCGCGGCCACCTGCAGGCCGGCGTACGCATTACGCCCCCGCAGCTCCGCCGGACGATGGACGCGCCCGACGGGTCGGCCACGAAATATTTGGTCGGATTCGCGGACGGTCAGACGGTCGAGTGCGTGCTCATGCGGTTCGACGACGGCCGCCGGAGCGCGTGCCTGAGCTCGCAGGTCGGCTGCGCGATGGGGTGCGCGTTCTGCGCGACGGGCCTCAGCGGATTTTCGCGCAACCTGACGGCGGGCGAGATTCTCGGGCAGGCGCTGCTGATCCGGTCGCAGGCCGGCGTGAGGATCGGCAACGTGGTGTTCATGGGGATGGGAGAGCCGCTGGCCAACTACGACGCCGTCCTCCGCGCCGCCCGCATCCTCGCCTCGCCCTCCGGTCTCGGGATCGGGATGCGCCGCCTGACCATCTCCACCGTGGGCCTCGTCCCGCAGATCTACCGGCTCGCCGCGGAGCGGTTGCAACTGACGCTCGCGGTGTCGCTGCATGCGCCGACCACCGAGCTCCGCGACCGGCTCGTGCCCGCGAACCATCGGTACCCCCTCGACGAGCTGATCCCGGCCTGTCGCGCGTACGTCGCCGCGACGAACCGGCGGATCACATTCGAGTATGTGCTGCTCGACGGCGTGAACGACGGCCCGGCAGAGGCGCGCGCACTCGGGCGCCTGTTGCGCGGGTTGCACTGTCACGTCAATGTCATCCCGGTCAACCCGGTGGTCGGTATCCCGTTTCGACGGCCCGAGGTACCGAGCGTGATGGCGTTCGCGGCGCTCGTGCGTCGGGCGGGGCTTCCCGTGACCGTGCGGATCGAGCGGGGCACCGAGATTCAGGCGGCGTGCGGTCAGCTCCGTCTGGCCGAGGGCCAGGGCCGACCCTCTCGTTGGACGCCCGCGCCTGTGCCCGCCTCCCACGGGGGAGCGCGATGATCGACCGCGGCGGCGGCCGCCGGCGGCGTCGCGGCGCGCCGCGTCCGTACGCGGCACCGCCTCACGGAGGGCGACCGGCGTGAGCCTGCTGCTGCGCCTGGAACGGCGAATCGAGGCGCTCGTGGAAGGGATGTTCTCGCGGTGGGCCCACGACCGCGTGCACCCGGTGGAAATCGGGCGGCGCCTGTTCCGAGCCATGGACGAGAGCGCCGTCGCCGGTCTCGACGGTCTGATGGTGCCGAACGTGTACCGGGTGTTCCTCCATCCCCGGGAGTTCGCACCGTACGCGGAGCTCGCCGCGCCCCTGGTCGCGGAGCTGGAGTCGTCGCTGCGCGCCCGCGCGGCCGAACTGGGCGGGCGCTTTCCCGGGACCGTCCGGGTGACGCTTGACGCGCGGGACGAGATCACGCCCGGCGCGATCTACGTCGAAGCGCGGCTCGCGCCCGACGAGACCGCGGACGCCGGCGCCTCGGCGGACGCGTCAGGGGCGGCGCGTCCCGTGTCGGACGGCGACACGCGGATCTACCGGCGCCGCGACCCTGCGGTGCCAGCGCTGCGGCTGCGCGTGCACGCGGGCCCGTCCGGAGCCGCCGGGCGGGAGTTCTCGCTGGATCGCCCGGTGATGACCGTCGGCCGGCGTCCCGATCAAGACATCGTGCTCGACGATCCCAGCGTCAGCCGGGCGCACGCGCGCATCGAGATCACCGCCGACGGTGTCTCGATCCTCGATCTCGGCAGCACCAACGGGACGCTCGTGAACGGGCGCCCGTCGGGCTCCGCGCAGGCGCCGCTCCGGCCCGGCGATCGCATCCAAATCGGCACCGTGCTCCTGGAGCTGCTCTCGGCGCCGTGATCACGTCGCTTGTGCTGCCCATGCTCCGGTTCGTGTTCCTCGCCGGGCTGCTCGTTTTCGTCGCCCGCGTCGTGCGCGCGGTGCTCGCCGACCTGGACGTTCGGGCCGTGCCGGGCGCGGCCGCGCGGACGCTGTTCGTCGTCGAGCAGCCGGAGGCGCTCCGCGGCCGGGAGTTCCTCGTGGTTGGAGAGGCGACGATCGGCCGCGCGCCGGAGTGCGCGATCATGCTGCAGGACGGGTACGTCTCCTCGCACCACGCGCGTGTGTTCGTGCGCGGCGGCCGCCTTTGGGTGGAGGATTTGAAGAGCACGAACGGGACGTTGGTCAACGGCCAGCGTGTACGGCGGCCCTCCGCCCTGCGCCCCGGCGACCGTCTCCAGATCGGCGACGCCGTGTTGACGCTACGCGTGGAGCCGGCAGCCGGCGCCGCGGTCGGGCGCGGGCCCGGCGGGGCGGGACGCCCGGGAGGGGAGCCGTGAAGGGCTTGGTCGCGGCGGGCATCGGCCGCAGCGAGGCCGGTCGCGTGCGGGAGGTGAACGAGGATCGCATCTTGCTCCTCGATCGCGCCGGGCGCGGCGCGGGCCTGTACGCGGTTGCAGACGGTTTGGGCGGTCACGCCGCGGGCAACGTGGCCAGCGAGCTCGCGACCGACGTGCTGCGCGCCCAGGTGCCGGCGTTGATCGCGCGCCGGGTGCCGCCGCCCCAGGCGCTCGTGCGGGCGTTGCGGCAGGCCAACGTCGAGATCCTGGAGCGCGCCGACGTGCCGGAGCGCTCCGGGATGGCGACGACGTGCACGGCGCTCGTCGTGAGCGACCAGGAGGGCGTCATCGCTCACGTCGGCGACAGCCGGGCGCATCTCATTCGCGGGCGCGAGGTCCGGCAGCTCACGACCGACCACTCGCTCGTGCAGGAGCTCGTCCGGCGGGGCGACCTCGCGCCGGACGACGTCGGGGCGCACAGCCAGCGCCACGTGTTGACGCGGGCGCTCGGCGTCGGGCTGGACGCGCAGATCGACGTCCTGTCGGTGCCGCTGCGGGGCGGGGACGTGCTGGTGCTCACGACCGATGGGTTGCACGACGCGGTGCCTCC
>DASQGM010000347.1:0-14741 GCA_035632615.1 bacterium
GTCGGCGTGATCCAGAGCGGGGAGTTGCTCAGCAACCTGCTCGTCAGCCTGACGTATTTTGCCGTGGGCTCGGCGATCGGCTTTGTCGGGGGCGTGCTCCTGGGCGTGCTGCTGGGCGCCAGTCAGAAGGTCTCGGACTACGTGGACCCATGGGTGTCGGCGGCCTACACGGCGCCGCTCGTCGCGCTGACGCCGCTGTTGATCATCTGGTTCGGCATCGGATTGTGGTCGAAAACGGTCATCATCGCGTTAGTGGTGATCTTTCCCGTGACCATCGGCACCGTGGCCGGGATCCGGTCGACGGACCGTGCGTTGCTGGAGGTCGCGACCAGCCTGGGAGCGCATCGCGCCGATATGCTCCGAAAGGTCATGGTGCCGTGGGCGCTTTCGTTCATCCTGTCCGGAGCTCGGATCGGGGTGGGGCGCGGCGTGATCGGGATTTTCGTGGCGGAACTGTTCGGCGGAGCCAGCAAGGGAGTCGGCTTGATGATCTCGAACGCGTCGCAGGTGTTCAACACCCCGCTTCTGTTCGTCGGGATCATCGTGTTGGCGTGCATGGGGATCGGGGTCACCACCGTGTTGCGCTTCCTCGAACGCAGAATGGCGCCATGGCGCAGCCAGTCCGTGGTCTGAGTCCGTCCTCATGAAGCTGCAGGTCGCGGATCTCCGTGTGGACTTCGACCGGCCTGGCGATCCGCCGCTTCCGGTGCTCGACCGGGTTGGATTCGCGGTGCAGCCCGGAGAATTTGTCGCGCTCCTCGGCCCGAGCGGTTGCGGGAAGACAACGGTGCTGCGGTGCCTGGGCGGGCTGCAGACGTGGAACAGCGGCAGTATCACGATCGCCGACCAGCGGCTCGTGGGCGTTGATAGGCGCGTGGCGATGGTGTTCCAGAGCGACTCGTTGTTCCCGTGGCGGACGGTTCACGACAATGTGGCCTTCGGGTTGGAAGTGCGTCGGTATCCGAAATCCCGAGCGAAGGACATCGTGCAGGCCCTGATTCAGCTTGTGGGGCTCGCCGGGTTCGAGCGTGCCTATCCCTACCAGCTCTCCGGGGGGATGCGGCAGCGGGTGAACCTGGCCCGGGCGCTTGCCGTCGACCCTGAACTGCTCTTGATGGACGAACCGTTCAGCGCACTCGATATGCAGACCCGGGAGTACATGCAGCTCGAACTGCTGCGGATCTGGTCGCACCGGAAGACCACGGTGTTGTTCGTGACGCACCAGATCGAGGAGGCGGTATTCCTCTCCGACCGCGTGTTGTTGATGTCTCGGCGCCCCGGACGGATCAAGGAAGACGTTTCCGTTCGTCTCGCGAGGCCGCGCGACAGTCGGGTTCGGCGCACCGGCGAGTTCCACGCGCTCGTCGATGGGCTGGCCGAGTCGCTGGCGGTCGAGACGTCGGGCGTCGGACTCGATCGTTGAGGGCGGCGAGCACGACGGGCGCAGTGCTGCTTAGGACAATTTCAGATTTGATGTCAAAACGTACCGTAGGAGCGGGATCAGCAGCCCCAGGGCAAAGTAGATCAGCGCCGCGCTGCACAGGACGTTGACCCACCGGTAGAAGGTCCCGCTTAAGAACCGTCTGCCCCACGCGACCATCGCGGCGAAAAAGAAGCACCAGAGGAACGCGGCCAGCATGAAGGCGCCGAAGAAGAGCGCCGGCGCCGCGGGATCACGATGTGCGCGGGTCAGGACGGCGACCGTGCCGCCAAGCCCCAGCCAGAACGCGATCTGAAACGGGTTCGACAGCGAGAGCACGGCGCCCGTGACGAAATCACCGCCGGCCGGCGCCGCGCTCGACTGCGGCATCGCCCCCGTCCACGCGTCCCTCATCGCTCCCGCCGCGAATCGCAGGAGAAGCAGCACCCCCACCGCGCCGAGGCCGATCGATGCCCAGCGTGACGTGGCGAGATAGGCCGTCCCCGAGAGCGCAAGCCCTGCTCACGCGGCGTCGCCGACCAGCGACCCGAGCTCAAGCAGCAGCGCGCCCGCGAATCCGCGATGGATCCCGCGGCGGACGGCCTCCACGGTTACCACACCCGGAGGCGCGCACGCCGCGATTCCCAGTGCAAAGGCGATCCACAGCACCGAGTCACGCTCCTGTCGGTCCAGATAAACGGCGACGCCCCCGGAGATCCCGGAGGCGTCTGGGCCTTCTGGTCCGCATACGAGCGTATCATGTGCCGCGCGATTCCGTCAATTGCGTCTCGCTCCGTAAGGTGGCGGCGCGGCGCGCCGAACACGGCAAGTGATTGATGCGCACTCCCGATGCCGTCGCGGTGAGGTGAGGGAACGGCGTGAGGAGGGCCTGGCGCGGACGGCGTGGTGGAGGGAACGGCTGGACGATCGTTGAACAACAGACGTCACGCTGTGCGAGGCAATCGCAGTGGGTTGGGCAGGTTGTTGTAAACGATTGCATCAAATCGGCGGGGTGCCGATGTTCTGGGTCGTGCGAGGGAGCCATATCAAGGGCGAAATCGTGACGCGCGATGACGTGACGTCCGCCAGTCCGGTTGCGTCGGAGGCCGTCCCGTGATCCGCGGCGGCGTCGGGAGCCGCATCCCGCGGGTGGACGCTGCGGCGCTCGCCGCGGCGGAGACGCGGTTTACGACGGACGTGGTCCTCCCCCGCATGCTTCACTGCCGGCTTGTGCTCAGCACGCATGCGCACGCCCGCATCACGCGCGTGGACACGGAAGCGGCCCGGGCCGTGCCCGGTGTCGCCGCCGTGCTGACGGCGTCGGATCTGCCCGGTCCCGTGTTCACAGGCGTGAGCATCAGCGATCGACCTGTGTTCGCCGGGGACACCGTGCGCAGCGTCGCGGATGTGGTCGCCGCCGTCGCGGCCGAGGACGAGGAGACCGCGGAGCGCGCGGCCGCGTTGATCGACGTCGCGTACGAGGCGCTGCCGGCGGTGTACACGCCCGAGGACGCGCTCCGGCGCGGGGCGCCGCTGATTCACGAGCGCCGTGCCGAGTACAAGGTCGCGCCGTTCATGCGGCCCTATGTCGTCTACGATCAGGGTAATGTGTTCACGCAGTTCCGGGTGCGGCGGGGCGACGTCGCGCGCGGCCGGGCGGCGGCCGACCATGTGGTCCACGGCCGGTTCCGGACGCAGCGCATGGAACACTTCTCGATGGAGCCGCATGCGGCCGTGGCGAGCTACGAGCTCGGGACCGGCCGGTTGACCGTTTGGAGCTCGACCGGCAAGCCGTTCCGGACGCTCTCGCAGCTGACCGCGGTGCTCGGACTCCCCATGAGCCGGGTGCACGTCGTGCATCTGCCGGCCGGCGGGGACTTCGGGGGCAAGGGCGAGCTGACGGTCGAGCCCTACTGCGCGCTGCTCGCGATGCGGACCGGACGTCCGGTCAAGGGCGTCTTCAGCCGGGAGGACGAGTTCGTTGCCTCCACGTGCAAGCTGCCGTTCGACACCGACCTGACCATGGGCATCGACGCGGACGGTCGGATCACGTTCATGCAGGCCGAGATTCTCACCGATTCCGGGCCGTACAACTCGATGCCGTCGATGCTGTCGATTCACGGCGCCACCCACCTCGAGGGGCCGTACAATGTGCCCAACCTCGCGGTACGCGTGCGCTGCGTGGCCACCAACAACGTGTTGAGCGGGTCTTTTCGAGGATTCGGGGCGCCGCAGGTCGCGTTTGCTCGGGAGTGTCTGCTCGATCAAGCTGCCGCCGACCGCGGGATCGACCCGATCGAGCTGCGCCTTCGCAACGCCTGGGGGCCGGGGTCGGTCACCTGTACCGGGCAGGAGCTGGAGCCGAGCCGGTACAGCGTGACGGTGCGGGAGACGCTCCAGGCAGCTGCTGAGAAGAGCGCGTGGACGGAGCGCCGACGCCGGCGCCCGCCGGGCACGGACCGGTTCCGCCGCGGCATCGGGGTCGCCACCGCCCATCACGGCATCGGCGGCGGCATCTGGTCCGGTGCCGACACCGCCACCGCTATCCTCAAGGCCAACCAGGACGGTTCGCTGACGCTCGTCTCCGGGGCGTCCGAGGTGGGGCAGGGCGCCACGACGGCACTGATCCAGATCGTGGCCGAAGAGCTCGACGTGCCGGTGTCCCAGATCGGCGTGGCTCCCAAGGACACGGACACCATGCCGTTCGACGGCGGCGCGTCGGCCAGCCGGACGATGTACGTGACCGGAAACGCGACGCGCGCGGCGACCGTCGCGCTGCGCGACAAACTGCTCGCGGTCGCGGCCAGGATGGTTGAAGCCGACCCGGCCGATCTGGAGTGCCGCGCTGGCCGGATCGCCGTGCGCGGCGCGCCCCAGCGCTCCTGCACGCTTGAGGAGGTCGTCGCGTTCGCGCATCGCTCCGTCGGTGAGCAGCCGATCGGAACGGCGACGTTCGGTGCGCCGGTGGTCCAGCTGGACGCGGAGGGGCGCGGGAGCCCGTTTCAGACGTTCGACTACGCCACCCAGATCGTCGAGGTGGAGGTGGACGTTGAGCTCGGGGAGGTTCGGGTGCTCGAGGTGATCAGCGCCCAGGACGTCGGCCGGGCGATCAACCCGCTGATCGTCGAAGGACAGATCGAGGGTGGGGTGGTCATGGGCCTGGGCTACGCGTTGATGGAGGAAGTCGTCTGCCAGGATGGCCAGGTCATGAATCCCCACGCGTTCGACTACCGGATTCCGCGCGCCGGCGACGTGCCCGAGCTGACGCACGTCATCCTCGAGAAGGCGGATCCGGTCGGACCGTACGGGGCGAAGGGCGTCGGCGAGATCGGGATGGTGCCGACGCCGGCGGCGATCGCCAACGCGATCTACGACGCGGTCGGCGTGCGCGTGACCGAGTTGCCGATCACGCCCGAGCGGTTGATCTTGGCGCTGCGCGCGGGAGCAGGGTAGCCGCGTGACTGGGTGCCGGCCGTCCCCTCACAGCGATCTCCGGGTGCGCGGGCTCCGGATTGCGGTCGACGGCCGGCTGGTCGGGGCGCGCGACGCGTTCGCGCCGGAGGCCGCGCGCTAGTGCGTGCCGGTACCGCGGCGATTCGCCGGCGGGGCGCAGGAGTCCCGGACGTGCAGCGTGGCCGGGAGCACGATTCGCTTCGCCGGTCCGTGGGGACCCTCGCCCAGCCGCTCCATGAGCGTTTCCACGGCCGTGGCCCCGAGGAGGTGGAGGTCCCGCGTGACGACGGTGAGGGGCGGATCGACGAGCGCCGTCACGTCGGTGTCGTCGAAGCCGATCACGGACAGCGTCTCGGGGACCCGAAGCCGCCGCGCCCGGATGGCCTGCAGCACGCCGATCGTCATCGCGCTGGACGCGGCGAAGATCGCCGTCGGAGGATCGGCCCCGGCCATGAGCCGCGCGGTGTGCGCCGCGGCATCCTCCTCCTGCGTGCTGGTCTCGACGAGCAGCGCCGGATCTGGGCGCGCCCCCGCCGCGGCGTAGGCCTCCAGGTAGCCCTGGCGGCGCTCGCGGAGCGGGCGGATGCCGAGTGGACCGTGCAGCAGCGCGATGCGGCGGTGGCCGAGCCCGAGCAGGTGCTCGGTCGCCGCGCGGGCGCCGCCGACGTTGTCGGAACAGACTTCATCGAGCGCGTATCCGGGCAGCGTGCTCTCGACGAGCACGACCGGAATGTCCAGGCGTTTGCGGCTCGCCAGGTGGTTGACCCGCTCGTCGGCCACATACAGCACGAGCCCGTCAACCCGGAGCTGCAGCAGGACCTCGATCGATTCGCGCTCGCGGTCGGAGCTGTGGTCGGAGCTGCCCACCAGCACGTAGTAGCCGCGGGCGTTGGCCACCTGCTGGGCCGCCTTGGCGATCAGGCCGAACTTGGTGTTCGCGGCGTCCCTGATGATCAGCCCGATCGTGTGCGTCGCACGTGCCCGCAGGCTGCGCGCGATGCGGTTGGGCTCGTACCGGAGAAACTGCAACGCGGCCTCAACCCGCCGGCGCGTGTGATCGCTGACGTGCGGGTATCGCGTCAGGACGCGCGACACCGTCGCGGTCGAGACCCGCGCGCGCCGCGCCACGTCGGCGATGGTGATCGGGTCCGCGGAAAGGCGCCCGTTCGGCGACGCCCGGCGGCCGTTGGTCGTCACAGCCCAATTGTGCAGGCCCGCGGGGAACTTCGTCAAGAGCACCCCCGTCCGGGCGGAGGTGGGCGGGCGTGCTAGCGCCGTTCCGGTTCCACGAGCCCCGGACGTTGTGGGAGGCCTCCGAGGTACTGCTTGCCCACGGGCCCGACGCCGCCGTGTACGCGGGGGGCACCGAGCTGCTCGTGGCGATGAAGCAGGGGGTGCTGCGGTACGGACACCTAGTCAACATCAAGCGGGCCGGTGCCGACCGGATCGTGTACGACGCCGGGACGCGCCGGGTGGCGATCGGCGCGACGGCGACGCACCGCGCGGTCGAGCGCGACGGCGAGGTCCGGAGCCGGGTCCCGCTGCTCGCGGACGTCGAGGCCCGCGTGGCCAACGTGCGTGTTCGAACGGTCGGCACGATCGGCGGGAACCTCTGTTTTGCGGAACCGCGCTCGGATGTGGCGACGGTCCTGCTCCTGCACGACGCGGCGGTCGTCTTGACCGGCCGCGCCGGGTCGCGGACCCTGCCACTGGCGTCGTTCCTCGTCGACGGGTATACCACCGACTTGCAGGCGGGCGAGCTGCTCGAGACGATCCTGGTGCCCGCGCTGCCTGCGGAGGCGGGGGCAGCGTATCTCAAGGTTGCGTTCTATGAGCGTCCGACCGCTGGTGTTGGGGTCGTGCTCGTCCGGGACCCCGGCGGCGACGGGATCGTGGCGGCCAGGATCGCCGTCGGGTGCGTCGGGCCGACACCGATCCGCGTGCGGGAGGCGGAGCGTGCGTTCGCGGGCGCCCCGCTGCGCGGCGGCGGCTTCTCCGCGGCGTGCGTCGCCGCCGCCGCGGCGCTGGCGGGGCGCTGTGCGCCGGTGGACGATCTCTACGGGTCGGCGTCGTACAAACGGCATCTCACCGGCGTGCTGGTGCGTCGCGCCGCGGAGCAGGCGCGTGCCCGTCTGATCGGGAGGGAGCAGGAGCGTGAGTAGGGCGG
Source organism: bacterium (assembly GCA_035632615.1). Taxonomy (GTDB): domain Bacteria; phylum Sysuimicrobiota; class Sysuimicrobiia; order Sysuimicrobiales; family Segetimicrobiaceae; genus JAJPIA01. Next base: position 7,041 of record DASQGM010000347.1, read on the forward strand.
CCGAACACGAGGATACGTACGCGCTGGCGTGCACGGTCAACGGTGCGTCGATTCGCCTCGACGTTCCGAATCACCGCACCCTGCTCGACTTCCTGAGGAACGATCTCGGGCTGATCGGCGCCAAGCGCGGCTGCGACGTCCAGGTGTGCGGCGCGTGCACCGTGTTGATCGACGGCCTGCCGGTCAGCGCGTGCAGCGTGCTCGCGCTCGAGGCCCACGGGCGGACGGTCGAGACGTGTGAGGGGCTGGCGCAGGGCGGCCGTCTCCACGTGATCCAGCAGGCGTTCGTCGACTGCGGAGCGCTGCAGTGCGGATTCTGTACGCCGGGGATGGTGATGACGGTCCGGGCGCTGCTCGCCGAGTGTCCCAACCCGTCCGAGTCGCAGATCGTCGAGTACCTCAGCGGGAACCTATGCCGGTGCACCGGCTACAAGAAGATCGTGGAGGCCATCCACGTCGCGGCCCGCGCGATGGCGGGAGCGGGGCCTGACCGTGAGCGGCGCCGGCCTCCCGCCCGGCCCGGCGGATGAGCTCGACCGGCGTGATCTGACGACGGCACTCCCAAACGAGGTGGGACACCGATGGCGACCAAGCAAAACGGCCCGGGCAGGGCTCAGATGACGGGCGCGGAGGCCCTGATCAAGGCCGTGGAGGCCGAGGGCGTCCGGCACGTGTTCGGCAATCCGGGGACGATCGAGATCGACATCCTCGACGCGATCGGGCAGACGCCCTCCCTCACCTATGTGCTCGGTCTGCACGAGGAGGCGGCGATGGCCATGGCGGACGGGTACGCCCGCGCGACCGGCCGGCCGTCGTTCGCGAACCTCCACGCGATGGTCGGCACGGCGAACGGCATGGGGGCGCTGCTCACCGCGGCGAAGGATCGGACGCCGATCGTCGTGTCCGCGGGATGCCACGACACGCGCCACTTGTTCCGGGACGCCCAGGGCGAGGCGCTCGACCTCATCGGCACCGTCCGCCAGTTCACGAAGCACAGCCTGGTGGTGCCGAATCCCTCGCGGATCGCGGAGGAAACCACGCGCGCGTTCAAGATCGCGGGGGCACTGCCGACCGGGCCGACGTACATGGCGATTCCCAAGGATTTCCTGCGCGCACCCGTGGAGGTGGAGGTGCCCGACCCCTCGGGGTTCCGGGTCGCCCGACGGATCCCGGCGGACCCCGATGAGATCGACCGGGCGGCAGATCTGCTGCTGCGGGCGGAGCGCCCCATCCTCGTGGCGGGAGGTCAGGTCGTCGCGCACGGCGCCGCCGACCTGCTCGCGGAACTGGCGGAGCTTCTGGCGCTGCCGGTGTTCGCGGAGCCGTTCGGTACCTATCTGAGCATTGCCTCAACGCACCCCTGCTACCTCGGTCTGTACGCTCCGGGACACCCGATGGTTGCCGAGGCCTCGCTCGTGGTCGGGGTCGGCAGCCGCATGTTCATCGAGCCGGACTATCCCCGGGTCCCGATGGTGCCCCGCGGCGCCGACGTCGTGCACATCCACGAGGACCCGTGGGAGGTGGCCCGCGTGTATCCCACGGCGGTGCCGATCATCGCGGACAGCCTGAGCGCGCTCCGGGCGCTGCTCGAGGCGGTGCGCGCGCGCATGTCCACCGGCCACGCCCGCCGGATCGCGGCGCGGCGCGAGGTGGTCGCCCGCGCCGCGGAGGCCCTGCGGCAGGCGCGGGACGCGGAACTGGATCAGGACCGCGACGCCGTTCCGATCAAGCCATGGCGCGTGGTGGCGGAGCTGTCGCAGGTGTGCGACGAGAACGCCCTCATCGTGAACCAAGCCGTCACGATGGGCAACTACATCCTGCGCGGATACGAGTTCCGGCGGCCGGGCACGTTTGCCATGAACTCCAGCACCTACATGGGCTGGGGGATCGGCGCGGCGATCGGCTGGAAGCTCGGGGACCCCTCGCGCACCGTCGTCAGCTGCGTCGGCGACGGCGTGGTCGTCTACGGGGCCCAGGGTTTGTGGTCCGCGGCCCGCTATCGGATCCCCGTGGTCTTCGTGGTGTTCAACAACGGGACGTACATGGCGATCAAGTCGGCGCTGCACGACCACACGCGGTACGCCGCGAAGACCGGCACGTACGTCGGGACCGAGATCGGCGATCCCGCGGTCGACCTCGCCGGGCTGGCGCGGAGCATGGGCGTCGAGGCCGTGGAGGTGGCCCGGCCGGCGGAGATCCGGCCCGCCCTGGAGCGGGCGCTGGGCGCCGGCCGTCCGGTCATGCTGAACGTCATCATCGATCCCAGCGAGATGGGGGCCCACCGTCCGAAGGCCCGGACCGCTGCCGGTCGAAACTGAGCAGAAGGGGGAGGAGTCATGGACAACATGAAGCGCGTGGACAGACTCGCAGAGCAGTACTACCTCGGCGGGATCACGCGGCGCGAGTTCGTGCGCCGGGCGCTGACGATGGGGGTGTCGGCGGCGGCGTTGTCGGGCGCCGTGGTGGACCTGCTGGCCGGCGCGGGACAGGCGGCGCCGCCGATGAAAGGCACCGGCGAGGTCGTCGTGTGCACGTGGGGCGGGTCGTACGCCAACGCCCAGAAGACCGCGTTCTTCGACCCGTTCGAGCAGGAGACCGGCATCAAGGTCCGCATCGTCGGCGTGCCGGACGTCGCCAAGATCCAGGCGATGGTGCAGACCGGCAACGTCGAGTGGGATCTCGTGGACTCCGAAGGGGAGATGATGATCGAGCTCGGCAGGAAGGGCATGCTCGAGCGCGCCGACTACTCGATCATCAACAAGGCGGATCTGATCGCAGGGACGTCCAGCGATTGGGGGATCGGGTCCGTGGCATACGCGTACGTGCTCGCCTGGAACACGACCAAGTTCCCCGCCGGGAGGGCCCCGGCGACGTGGGCGGACTTTTTCAACGACGGCCGCTTCCCCGGGCACCGGGCGATGTACAATCAGCCGATTCCGGTGCTCGAGTTCGCGCTGCTGGCGGACGGCGTGTCGCGGGACAAACTGTACCCGCTGGACGTGGACCGGGCGTACAAGTTCCTGCAGCCGCGCAAGGCGGAGATCAACGTGTGGTACAAGGACACGAATCAGATCACGACGCTCATGCGGGGCGGGGACGTCGATCTCATCGAGGCGACGAGCGGTCGCGTGCTCGAGCTCCAGCGGAGTCACAGCCCCGCCGCGTTCACGTGGAACCAGGCCGCGTGGATGCAGTCCTACTGGATCACGCCGAAGGGCGCCAAGAACAAGGTGAACGCCATGAAGCTGATGGCGTACTACGCGCGGCCAGCGAACGAGGCCAAGTTCGTTGAGACGTTCCCGTACGGGGTCCCGAACGCGAAGGCGTACGGTCTAATGCCGCCGGCGACCGCGGCGATGCTGCCGACGAACCCCGCCAACGTCGGCAAGGAGATCCAGGTCAACTCCACGTGGTGGGCGGACAACGGCGACGCGATGACGAAGCGCTGGTTGGCGTTCGTCAACGGGTAGGCGTCTGTCCATGCCGGGCTGCGGAGGGCGGGGGAGCGCATGATGCGGTCGCCGGTCCTCCGCGGTCTGCTTCCGACGCTGCCGTTGCTCGCGTTTCTGCTCGTGTTTTTCCTGTACCCCGTGGGGCAGATGCTGTCGTTCAGCATCTCGCCCGAGGGAGGGGGGCTGGCGCACTATCGCGAGCTCCTGACCACTCCCCTGTATCGGCGCGTGATGTGGGAGACGTTCCAGATCAGCGTGCTGGTGACGCTGTTGTGCCTGGTGCTCGGGTATCCGGTCGCGTACACGCTGACGATGGCGCCCCCGCGCGTGGCGAATCTGTTGTTGATCCTGGTCGTCACCCCGTTCTGGATCAGCATCCTGGCGCGGAGCTTTACGTGGATGATCCTGCTGCAGCGGGACGGGGTCGTCAACCAGGTCCTGCTGGGGCTCCACCTGGTCCGGGAGCCGGTGTCGCTGCTCTACAACCGGCTCGGCGTCTACATCGGCATGGTGCACGTGCTGCTGCCGTTCATGATCCTGTCCCTGTACGGGGTGATGCGCGGCATCGACACCTCGCTGCTGCGGGCGGCGAGCAACCTCGGGGCGACGGAGTGGCAGGCGTTCCGGCGCGTGTTCTTTCCACTCAGCCTCCCGGGGGTCGCCGCCGGTTGCCTGATGCTGTTCGTCGTGGGGCTCGGTTTCTTCATCACCCCCGCGCTGCTCGGGGGCGGCAAGGTCACGACCGTCTCGATGCTCATCGAGGCCTACATCAATCAGGCGCTCGACTGGGGGCTTGCCGCCGCGCTGTCGTTCGTGCTCCTCGTGGCCACGGTGCTGGTCATCGCCCTGTACAGCCGTGCGATGAACCTGGACCGCCTGTTCGGCGGGGGGACGTAGGCCGTGTGGCGGACGGGCGTGACGGTCGTGTGCGGCCTCACGCTGGCGTTCATCGTGGCGCCGATGGCCGCGCTCGTGCCGATGTCGTTCAGCAACACGTCGTGGCTCACGCTCCCGCCCCACGGGCTGTCGCTGCGGTGGTACGCGGACTTCCTGTCGAACCGCGACTGGATGGGATCGGCGTGGACGAGCGTCCGCGTGGCGTGCCTGGCGACCGCGCTGGCGTGCGCACTCGGCACGCCGGCGGGGATGGCGCTCGCCCGCGCACGATTCCCCGGGAAGGATCTGTTGTACGCGGTCACGCTCGCGCCGATGGTCGTGCCGGTGATGATCCTGGCGATCTCGTTCTACTTCGTCTATGCGAGGGCGCATCTCGTTGGCACGGTCACGTCGCTGGCGCTGTCGCACGCCGTGCTCGGCGTGCCCTACGTGGTCATCAACGTCGTCGCGGTGATGCACACGTTTGACCCCCAGATGGAGCAGGCGGCCCGCAGCCTGGGCGCCACCGGGTGGCAGACGTTTTGGCGGGTGACCGTGCACCTGATCCGGGCGGGGATCATCGCCGGGGCGCTGTTCGCGCTGATCACCTCCCTGGACGAGGTCGTCATCGCGATCTTCCTGAGCGGCCGGGACGTGGTGACGTTGCCGAAGATGATGTGGGACGCGGTGTCCCAGGACGAGATCAATCCCACGGTCACGGCGGTCGCGTCGATCCAGATGGCGGTCGTCGTGCTGGCGCTCGGCGCGCTGGAGTTCTTCCGCAGCCGCCGCCGTCACGCGGGCCCCCGGGCGGCGGCGCGGGCGGACGGCGGGATCGCTCCCGGCGCGTGGTCGTCGGCGGAGTTCCGGGGCGCCGCGCTCCGGCTGCGCGGGGTGACGAAGCTGTTCGGCACCGTGACGGCCGTCGCGGGGGTGTCGCTCGAGGTCGAGGCGGGCGAGTTCATGACGCTGCTCGGTCCCAGCGGGTCCGGGAAGACCACGATCCTGAACATGGTCGCCGGGTTCGAGAGGCCGACGGCCGGAGAGATCGTCCTCGGCGATCGGTCCATCACCCGGCTCTCGCCCGACAAGCGCGACATCGGCATGGTGTTCCAGAACTACGCGCTGTTCCCGCACATGACGGTGTTCGACAACATCGCGTTCCCCCTCAGGATCCGCCGGATGCCAGCGGACGAGATCGCCAACCGGGTCGCAGCCGCGCTCGCGATGGTGCGTCTGGAAGGCTACGGAGCGCGCCATCCCCGTCAGTTGAGCGGCGGGCAGCAGCAGCGTGTCGCGCTCGCACGGGCGCTCGTGTTCCACCCCCGGTTGTTGCTCATGGACGAGCCGCTCGCGGCGCTCGACAAGCGCCTGCGCGAGAGCATGCAGATCGAGCTCCGGCGCCTCCACGAGCGGCTCGGCATTACGGTGGTCTTTGTCACCCATGACCAGTCGGAAGCGATGACGATGTCCGACCGGATCGCGGTCGTCAACCACGGGCGCATCGAGCAGGTGGGGACGCCGGCGGAGTTGTACGAGCGCCCGGTGTCCGTGTTCGTGGGCAGCTTCATCGGCGAGGCGAACCTGCTCGACTGCCGCGTCCTGGCGCAGACGGGCGCGTCCGCGACGGTCGAGACGGCCGGCGGGAGCACGTTTGCCATCGCCGCAAACGGGACGCGCCCGGGCGCGGCCCTCCGGGTCTCGATCCGGCCGGAAGCCGTGGCGCTCGCGGCGGCCGGCGCGGCGGGGCCGGGGGCGGTGCCGGCCGTGGTCGAGGATGCGATCTACCTCGGGGACGCGACCAAGTACGTGGTGCGCCTGAACGCCGCAGAGGTGCTGATCGCGCGGGTGGCCAACCGCCGCGGGGCGGCGCGCATCGGCGTCGGCACCTCCGTGGGCGTCGCGTGGGAACCGCAGGACGTTCAGGTGCTACCGGCGGACCCGGCGGAGGGGTGACGGGATGGATCTGGGATTGCGTGACCGCGTGGTGGTCGTGACGGGGGCGACGGGCGGCATCGGCGGCCAGGTCGCGCGACGGTTCCTCGAGGAAGGGAGCCGCGTGGCGCTGGTGGATCGCGCCGCGCCGGCTGGCGTGCCCGCGGATCGTGGGCGGACGATCTCGATCACCTGCGACGTGCGTCACGCGAACGACATCACCCGCATGACCGCTGAGGTCCTCGACGCGTTCGGGCGGATTGACGTCCTGGTCAACGGAGCCGGCGTGCTGACCTGGAAACCGCTGCTCGAGCTCGACGAAAGCGAGTGGGACCGGATGATGGAGGTCAACCTGAAGGGGACGTTCTTGTGCTGCAAGGCCGTCGCGCCGGGCATGGTCGCGCGCCGTTCAGGAAAGATCGTGAACATCGCCTCGGGCCTCGGGCACACCCCATCGGTCGACGTGGGCCACTACGCGGCGTCGAAGGCGGGCGTGATCGCGCTCACCAAGACCCTCGCGCTGGAGCTCGCCCCCCATCGGATCAACGTCAACGGCGTCGCGCCCGGGATCGTGGACACCCCGCTGATCGCCCCGCGGCGCAGCCGCGACGAGCTGGTGCAGGTCGGCGCCCACATTCCCCTCGGGCGGGTCGGGCAGCCCGACGATATCGCCAAGGTCGTGGTGTTGCTCGCGTCCTCCGCGACGGAGTACATGACGGGGCAAACCCTGTTCATCAACGGCGGAGCGTTGATGCCATGAGCGGCCGCGGAGACGGCGCACCGGCCGGCGGGGCGGCCGCCGCGCCTCGGCAGCCGAACCGAGAGGCCGTGGAGCGCCTGCTGGGCGGACACCCGTTTCTCGTGGACGTGCGTCCGGCGATCGAGGTGGTGCCGGGGATGCGCCCCGACCTCGTGCTGCACGCCGGCCCGCCGCTCGCGTGGGACGAGATGGTCCCGCCGATGCGGGCCGCGGTGCAGGGCGCGCTCGTGCACGCAGGCGTGTGCCGGACGATCGAGGACGCGGGACGCCTGGCGGACGGCGGCGGGGTGCGCTTCGCGACCGCCCACGACCACGGCGTGGTGGGGCCGATGGCCGGCGTCGTTTCCTCCACGATGCCCGTGTTCGTGGTGCGCAACGAGACGTACGGCAACCTCGCGTTCGCCACCATCAACGAGGGGCTGGGCCGGGTGCTCCGGTTCGGCGCCAACGACGCCGACGTCCTGGCCAGGCTGGCGTGGATTCGCGACGTGCTGGCTCCCGCGCTGCGCGCCTCGCTCCGGCGGAGCGGACCGATCGACCTCCGCCAGATGATCGTCGAAGCGCTGCACCGCGGCGACGAGTGCCACAACCGGAACAAGGCGGCGACGGCACTCTTCCTCAAGGTGATCGCGCCGCACCTGGCGCGAACAGTCGCCGGCGATGTCGCCGCCGACTGCT
>DASQGM010000348.1:0-1684 GCA_035632615.1 bacterium
CGCACCCGACGGGTACCCCCTACGCCAGGTCGGCCGGCCCGACGCGCACCTCGACGAGCGCGGCGCGCGCCGCCTCGAGCGTCCGCGCCACGTGCTCCGCGGTGTGCGCCGCGCTCAGATACCACCGTCCGCCCGGAATCACGCGCACGCCGCGCCGCACCATCGCCGCCGTGAACTGCGCGTACTGGACGGCGCCTTCGGTCTTCGCTGCGCGCGGCTCGTCGATCGCCGTGCGGTCGGTGATCCACATCTGAAACACCGGCCCCGGCCCCTGCACCAACACGGGCACGCCGACCTCCGCCCCGACCCGACGCAACCCTTCCATCAGCGAGCGTCCGGTCGCCGTCATCGTCGCGTACGCCTCGCCGCCGCCGGCGGCAAGCGCATCGAGCGTCGCCTTCGCGGCGGCCATGGCAGGCGGGTTGCCGTTGTACGTTCCACCGTGCAGCACGGCGCCGGATCCCAGCAGGTTCATCAGGTCGCGCCGCCCGCCGACCGCGCTCAGCGGGAAGCCGTTCGCGATCGCTTTGCCGAAGACGGTGAGGTCTGGACGGATCCCGAGCAGCGACTGCGCGCCGCCCAGCGCCACGCGAAACCCCGTGATCACCTCGTCAAAGATCAACACCGTGCCGTCGCGGGCGCACCACGCGCGGATCGCTTCGAGATACCCCGGCCGCGGCGGGATGACCCCGGTGTTGCACAGGATCGGCTCGAGGATCACCGCCGCGATCTGGCCGCGGTACCGGGCGGCGGCCACTTCGACGGCCTGGGGGGTGTTCCAAGGAAGCACGAGCACGTCCTGCAACGCACCGGGCGGCTGGCCGCCCGTGCCCGGGAGCGCCGGCGCGACCGGCCCTTCCGACTCGGGCCGGTCGGCGACGAAGATCGTGTCGAGCCAGCCGTGGTAGTGCCCCTCGAAGCGGACGACCTTCCACCGCCCCGTGGCCGCGCGGGCGATCCGGATCGCCGCGTGCACCGCCTCCGAGCCCGACGACGTGCATCGGAGGACGTCGACCGACGGCACGGCGGCGCCGACCCGCTCGGCGACGTCCGCCTCGAGCGGATGCTGACCGGCGAACGCCACCCCGTCCCGCACGGCCGCGACCACGGCATCGGTGACCCGCGGGTCCGCGTGTCCGAGGATCACCGGGCCCATCCCGAGCATGTAGTCGATGTAGGTGTGGCCGTCGAGATCCTCGATCTCGGCCCCCCGACCGCGCGCGACCACGAGCGGGGCCGGGCGCTCCGCGAGGCGGATGTTGCTGTTGACGCCGCCGGAGAGCACCCGGCGCGCGCGTGCCATGTACTCGGGGGCCTTCGTGTACTCGTACGGCCAGGCGTCTTCGGGCCTACGGCTCATGCGACGATCCTCCTCGCCGCCGGACGGCTCACGCGGGCGTTTCACTCCGCAAAACTGAATTTCATAATCGACCGCCTCCCATGATAGACCGGGGACCGCTCGACGGTCAAGGCGCGCGCCGCCGCGGGTCCCTCCGCGCGCCACCGCACCACCCGAAGGAGGCAGAAAGGAAACTGAGTTTCATACGGTGAAACACACCCGCCAACCGCGGAGAGCGGCACGGCGCGGCAGAGGTCCCGCGCGCACCGGTGGTGCCGGGCTCCGCGCCCCAGGGAGGTGCATGCACCATGGAGAGAAGCAGCATAACGCGACGGGAGTAGCTAT
>DASQGM010000349.1:0-4685 GCA_035632615.1 bacterium
ACCGCCCCTCATCGTTTCCGACGACGACGTGGACCGCCTGGTGGGTGCCGTCTCAGAGTCGCTGCGCGCGCTGGCGGAGCGGCGGCGCACCGCGGGGAACGGATGAAGGGGGGGACGGGGCATGACCAACGGGATCGTGACGCTCGATGGCCAGGAAGGCATCTTCACGCTGACGCTGCGCCGGCCGGACGTGCTGAACGCGCTCAGCACGGCCCTGTGTCGAGAGGCCGCGGCCGCGATCGCACGCGTCGCGCAGGATCCGGGTGCCCGCGCCCTGATCCTCACCGGGGCGGGGCGAGCGTTCTGCGCGGGCGCCGACCTCAAGGAGCGGGAGGGAGCGGCGCTCGAGGCGATCTGGGCCCACAACCGCAGTATCGTGGAAATTCCGCACGCGCTGGAGCGGCTTCCGGTGCCGACGATCGCGGCCATCAACGGGCTGGCGCTCGGCGGTGGCTGCGAACTGGCGCTGGGATGCGACCTGAGGTGGGCCGCCGAGACGGCCGTGCTCGGTTGCCCCGAGGTCACCCGCGGCATCATTCCAGCGGCCGGTGCGACCCAGCGGTTGCCGCGCCTCGTGGGGCCCTCGCGCGCCATGGCGCTCATTCTGACCGGCGGGTGCATCACGGCGCAGGAGGCGTACCGGATCGGGTTGGTCGACGTGGTCGTCCCGCCGGATCGGCTCTCGGCGGCCGTGACGGAGGTTGCGCGGGTGATCGCGGCCAACGCGCCGTTGGCCGTGCGCGCTGCGAAGCAGGCGATCCGGCAGGGTCTGGCGCGCGGGCCGGAGGAGGGGTTTGACCTCGAGGGCCGGCTGCAGCGGCAGTTGTATGAGACCGCCGACTGCCGGGAGGGCATCGCGTCGTTCCGTGAACGCAGGCCGCCGCGCTGGGTCGGGCGCTGAGCCCGGCGCCGTCCCGGTCAAGCCCGGCCGATCGCGAACCCCACCATCAGCATCGCAAACACGAATCCCGAGATCGCGACGTAGAGCCAATCCCGTCGCGCGGCGAAGGCTACGACCGAGATCGCGACGCTGACCACGGGCGTGATCATCAGCAGAAGCAGCCCGGCGTCCGTGACGGCCGCGGGTTGGGGTGGAAGGAGCCCGTCCAACACGCCCCGGAGTGAATGCGGGTCCCGCTCCGAGCCAGCGGGCACGCCGACGGGGGAGAACAGGATGGCGCGCGTTCCGCCGTGCGCGACGAACAGCGCGACCCCCGCGACGATGAGCGCAGCCGCCAGCAGCACGCCCCAACGCAGGACCCGGCCGATCGCCGCGTTCACGCTCGCGAGCTCGGCGCGCGGGGGGACGTGGGCGTCCGCCCCCGGGGCAGACGCGGTCCTAGACATGGAATCCACGGATGATCATCTCGATGGCCGTCACGGCCAGTACCGGGATGAACAGCTTTCGAATCGTGGTGTTGCGCAGCCGCAGCATGACGTGGGTCCCGCCCCACGCGCCGGCGAGCACGCCGAGCGCCACCGGGGCCGCGACCAGCGGGTGGATGTCGCCCCTTGCGAAGTACACGCCCGCGCTCGCCGCTGCGGTGACGCCGATCATGAAGTTGCTGGTCGCCGTAGAGACCTTCATCGGCAGCCGCATGATGATGTCCATCGCCAGCACTTTGAACGAGCCACTGCCGATGCCGAGCAGCCCCGAGAGCAGCCCGGCCACGTACATCATGACGCCGCCCGGAACCACCGCGGTCGCGGTGTAGGGTACCCGCTGTCCGAGCGCGTGGTCGTCGTACTCTCCGGCGAACCGCAGCCGCTCGGCGAGCGGGTCCCGGGGGACCTCTCCCGGAACCTCGACGGTGAGGCGTCCGAGGAGCGCAACCGCGGAGTACGCGAGCAGCAGACCAAAGACCACGTACAGCCAACGCGGCGAGACGTGGCCGGCGAGAAACGCGCCTGACAGCGCGCCGACCGTGGTCGCCACCTCGAGCGCGATGGCGATGCGCAGGTTCGCGATCCCTCCGCGCACGTAGGCGGCCGCGGCTCCGCTGCTCGTCGCGATCACGGAGACGATGCTCGCGCCCACCGCGTAGCGGATCGGCAGGCCGATCAGCAGGGTCAGACCCGGGACGATGACGATGCCGCCGCCGAGGCCGAGTAAGGCGCCGAGCACGCCCGCCGCCACCGACAGCACGAAGATTTCGATGAACACCCTGGCGCCCGCTCCCCCGATGAACCTTGTCCACCGGCTAATTCATCGCGGCGGGCGCGGCGCGTGCCGCCGAGGACGCGGGGACTACGCCGTGGGGGCCTTGGGCGACAGCGAGCGCCGCTTCATCGCGTACAGCCGGGTGTCGGCCGTCTGCAAGAGTTGGTCCGCGGTATCTCCGTCTGCCGGCCACGCCGCGACGCCCCAGCACAGCGCCAGGCGATGATCGGTGGACGCCGTGCGGGGTAGGATCTCCGCCGCGCGCAGCCGGGTGACGAGCACTTCTGCCTGCTCCGCGGACGTCTCGGGCATCAACAGCACGAACTCGTCGCCACCGTACCGGGCGGCCAGGTCGGACTGTCGAATGGAATCGTGCAGGGCCCGACCAAAGGAGGCCAGCGCCGCATCCCCCGCGGTGTGTCCGAACGTGTCGTTGATGGTCTTGAATCCATCGAGATCGAGCAGGGCGATGCTGCACGGTCTGGCGGTGCGGTGGCAGCGCCCGATCTCGCCGGCCAGACGTTCGAGCAGGGTCCTGCGGTTTGGCAGCCCGGTCAGCGAGTCCGTCGTCGCGGCTTCCTGCAACTGCTCGTGCAGGCGCGCCACCTCGACCGCCCCGGCCAGATAGCCGGCAACCACCGTGAGCAGGTCCAGATCGGGATCCGTGAACGCGTCGGTGTGTGCGCGATACGCGCTCAGCACGCCGACGCGCCGGCTCTGGCTGATCATCGGCGCGAAGATGCCCGAGCGCACACCCGGGTCTTTTCGGAACACGCGAGCGTCTGCGTGGAGGTCGGGCACGATCTCGGGGGTGGCCGAATCGATGACCTGCCAGACCAACCCCCGGCCCCTGGGCAGGACATACCCCCGCACGATGTGCCGGAGTCCGGAGCCCGCCCGAACAACCACGACCTCCTCGCCGCCGCGTTGCTCACACAGGCCGATCGCGCACGAGTCGAATCCGGCCGCATCACGGAGCGCGTCCACGACCTGGTTCAACAGATCGGCCAGATTGAGCACGACGGTGAACTCCGTCGTCAGCCGCGCCAGAAACGCGAGGGCCTTGTCGGGTTTGTTCTGCATGGATGTGTCGCCCGCTGCTCGACGCCGACTCCGCGCGCCGCTACTCGCGCCCCGCCGGCGTATCGGAGACCTCGCGCACGCGTCCCGCGCGTGTCACGCCACCGCTCATGCTGTTTCCCCCGCGGTTCATGTGAGGATCGCCGTCCGTACACAGCCATCCTGCCCTCAAGCGGACCGGCTTAGACGCAGGCACGCGATCGTTGATCATGCCGGCGAGTTGTGATCGGTGAGATGTGGATGGCGAATCGTCGCCAGGTATTGCTGCGCCGCGCGATGGTGACGGCAAAATGCAAGTTCGGTGTAAGTTTCCTGTAACCGAATGCGTCCACCACCTGATAGTCAGTGACCAACCCTAAGGATATACTGACGGTGCAAAATCGAATAGCGGTCGCGCACGCGACCATCCGGCCGATAAGAGCAAATCCGCGGTGACGCGGAGGCGCAAAGCCGTTGGGGCCCGATCGCGGGGGCCAGCCGGGCTGCCGAAGCTGGACAACACTGTCCAGCTTTTTGCGTTGGTGGGCGGTCGAGCGTGAGACCGCGGAGACGGGCGAAGCGTAAGCACGACGCAATCGATGAGAGGAGGGGCCGGGGCAGCCACGAGAGCCGACAACTGAATAGGGGGTTGCGTGTACAACCTTCCGGCCGATAAAGGCAAATCCGCGGTGACGCGGAGACGCAAAGCCGTTGGGGCCCGATCATGGGGCCAGCCGGGCTGCCGAAGCTGGACGATGTTGTCCGGCTTCTTGCATTTCGGGTCGGTTTCACGAGGCAGCACGCCGGCGTTCCCTCGTGAACCTGTGCCGGATCGTGCAGTTGGAGGGCGTGCGCAGGAGCTGGGAGGGTAGGAGGATGTGCAAGCGATCGCCGTTTTGGACGATGGTTGTGGTCGTGATCGGTATTGCGGTTACTGTCTGGGGAATCCCGCTCGCGGGGCTGGCGGCGCAGCCAGTTACGCGCACGCAGGGCACGCTCGCGTCCGTGGACACGGCGGGGATGACGATGATGCTGAACACCTCGGCTGGACTGCAGGCGTTTAACATCACACGAACGACTGTGGTTCATGTTGGTGACGAATACACTGAGTCTTTCTCCGCTCTGACGCCGTTTGTCGGGGCCGAAGTGATCGTGCTGTCGACCGAAGTCGGCGGCAGCCAGGTTGCCGGACGGGTGGATGTCTTGGTGTTCCCGGCGGCCGGGGTCGTGGGACTGAACCCGGGATCTGACTCGGGGAATGGCGAGCACGGGGCCGCCCTTGGCGCCGGCATCAATACCGGCGGGACCAGCAACGGTACAACCAACACCGGCGGCACGAACACTGGCGGTGGCACCAACACCGGCGGCGGCACGAGCGGTGGCGGTGGTGACCACCATGGCGGCGACGACCATGGCGGCGGCAAGGATGGCGGCAAGGACCGCGGCGACGACCATGGCGGCAAGG
>DASQGM010000350.1:0-10591 GCA_035632615.1 bacterium
CGGTTACGTCCCCGACGAGGCGAGCGCGGTGCCGTCCGATCAGAAGGACCCGGAGGGCCGGTGGTACGCGTTCATGGGCGACGTGTCGTCGTGGATCTACAACCCGACGCTCGTGAAGCAGGCCCCGGTGACCTTCAACGACCTGCTGCGCAGCGATCTGCGCGGCCGCGTCGCGTACAGCAACCCGGCGACCGCCGACGACGGACAGATGGTCGTCCAGACGCTCGTCGCCGTGTGGGACAAGGACCGCGCGTTCAATTTCCTCAAGCAGCTCGAACCGTCGGTGAAGTTCCACACGCAGGGGACGTCGTATCTGGATGTGCTGGTCAGCCGTGGCGAGGTGTACGTCGCGAACGGCGATCTCCAGATGGACCTGAGCGATCAGCTCAACCAGAACATGAACATCCGGGTCGCGTTCCTGCGCGCCGACGCCTCCAGCACGCCCGTGGCGATCGCGATCCCCGGTACCGTCTCGCTGGTGACCGGCGCACCCCACAAGGAGGCGGGGCAGCGGTTGGTCGCGTTCCTCATCTCCAAGGTCGCCCAGCAACACGTCACGGATGTCTACGGCATCCCGGTGCGGTCGGACGTCCCTGCGACCGACGCGCACGCGAAGGCGGTCATGGATGCCCTGAAGGGCGTCAAGGTGCTGTACCTGAACTGGGACACCGTATCCTCGAACCTGAAGGCCTGGAACGCGGAGTGGTTGAAGGACGTCGCGCAGGCGTATAACAAGCCGACGAACGTCAAGAAGCCGTAGGGGCGGAGCCGTCGGAGACGGCCCACATGGCCGGCGAGCAGGCGATTCGCCTCGACGAGGTGTCGGTTGCGTACGGCGCCCAGGGGGTGCTGGACCGCGTCAGCCTGACGGTGGACCGGGGCTCGTTCGTCACCCTCCTGGGGCCGAGCGGTTGCGGCAAGACCACGACACTCCGCGTGATCGCCGGGTTCGTGCGGCCGTCGGCCGGGAGCATCCATCTCCGGGGGGAAGAGGTCACCGATCTGCCGCCCAACCGGCGGCTGATCGGTATGGTGTACCAGCACTACGCCCTCTTCCCCCACATGACGGTGTTCGAGAACGTCGCCTTCGGCCTCCGCGTGCGGCGCCTGCCGGGCGACGCCGTGCGGCGCCGCGTGGGGGAAGTCCTGGATCTCGTCAAGCTCGTCGGATGGGAGCGGGCACTCCCGCGCCAGTTGAGCGGCGGGATGCAACAGCGGGTGGCGGTGGCGCGTGCGCTGGCGATCGCGCCGGACATCCTCTTATTCGACGAGCCGCTGAGCGCGCTCGACGCCAAGCTGCGCGTGGAGCTGCGGGACGAGCTGCGGGCGCTGCACCGGCGCCTGCCCGAGACGACGATGGTGTACGTCACCCACGACCAAGAGGAGGCGCTCGCCCTCTCTGACACCGTCGTCGTGATGAACCGCGGGGCCGTGATCCAGCTGGGAACGGCACGCGATGTGTACGAGCGGCCGCGGACCCGCTTCTGCGCAGAGTTCATGAACATGCGCAACATCCTGGAGGGCGAGCGCGTCCCGGGAGCGGACGGAGCCCCACGGGTGCGGGTCGGGGCCTGGCACGTCGTGCTGCCGCACGCGCCCGACACCGGCGATCGCATCGTCTTCGGCGTCCGGCCCGACCGTCTCCGGATCGGCCCGGCGGGCGCGAACCGGCTGCGCGGCGAAGTGCGCGACGTCGTCTACCGCGGAAGCGCCGCCACGGTGCGGGTGCGCCTTGCCGAGGACCTGCCGGAGCTCGAGCTGGACCTCCCGAGCGGGGCGATCAACGGGACCAGGGTCGGCGCCGCGTTCGACTGCTCCTTCGACCCGGCCGATTGCGTTGTCCTCGAGCGGTAACGAGTTGGTCGTCGTCGCCGTCGCCGGGACGCGCCCGGCCCGGCCCCGCGACGCCGCCCGGGCGTGGACGCGCCGCTGGGGATTGGCCCTGCCGATTGCGGGGTTTCTGGCCGTGTTCGTCGTCTACCCGATCGCGCTGCTCGGGGCGGAGAGTCTGGCCGGCCCCCGCGGCCTCACGTTCGACGCCTATCGCACCCTCGCGACGACGGCCTACTACCAGGCGGCGCTCGCGACCTCGCTGCTGATCGCCACGGTCACGAGCGCGCTCTCGACCGGCTTCGGGGTGTTGTTCGCGCTTGCGCTCACATGGGGGCGCCTGGCGGGCCGCCGCCTGGTGGAGCAGCTGCTGACCCTGATGGTCGTGGTGCCGTCGTTCCTCGTCGCGTTCGCGCTGATCTTCGTCTACGGGACCTCGGGCCTCGTGAACCTCGGGGCGATGCTGCTGTTCGGCCTGGCCCAGCCGCCGCTCGACTTCCTGTACTCGTGGAAGGGCGTCGTCATGGCGGACATGATCGTGTTCACGCCGTTTGTCCTCCAGGCGGTGCTCGCTGTGCTGCGCCTGATCGACCCCGCGCTGATCGAGATGTCGCAGAGCCTCGGCGCCGGGACCGGCGTGACGGTGCGCCGCGTGGTGCTGCCGCTCGCGGCCTCGGGGATCTTCGCGGGCTCGAGCGTGGCCTTTCTGCTGGCGCTGAACGAGATCGGGGTCGTGCTGTTCCTGGGGTCCACCTCGGTCGTGACGCTCCCGGTCGTCGTCTACTCCGAGGCGTTCGTCAACCAGAGCCTGCAGATGAGCGCCGCGGCCGCGGTCGTGGCGTCGGTGATGTCGCTCGCGCTGTTCGCCGTCTATCGCCGGGCGCTCCGGTCCGTGCTGTCGTGACGGGCCTGTTCGGTCCGCGGCAGGCGCTCGTCCTGGGGGCCGCGCTGGCGTTCTTCCTCGGCCTGTTTGTCCTCCTGCCGCTCGCGATGGTCGTGCTGAGCAGCGTGGCGCAGACGTGGAGCATGACGCCGGTGCCGTCGGCGTACACGTGGCGCTGGTTCGACGCGATCCGGGGCGCCGACCTCGACGCGCTGACGACCAGCCTCGTCCTCGCACTGTCCGCGGGGGCGGTGGCGACGTCGCTGGGCACCTATGCGGCGTACGTGATCCAGCGTCGCCGGATCCCGCTCCCCGGGGTGTTCGACCTGCTGATGATGTGTCCGGTCGCGCTGCCGAGCGTCGTGATCGGGCTGGCGCTGTTGCTCGCGTTTCACCGCCCGCCGCTCGCGCTCACGGAGTCCCCCGCGGCGGTGTTCCTCGCGCATCTCGTGATCGTCCTGCCGTTTGCCTTCCGCACGGTCTCCGCCGTCCTCCACGAGATCGATCCGCGCCTGGAGGAGGCGGCCGTGGGGCTCGGCGCGTCGGACGCCGTCGCGTTCTTCCGCGTCGTCCTGCCGCTCGCGCTGCCCGGCGTGGCGTCCGGGTTCATCCTGTCGTTCTGCCTATCGATGGGCGAGCTCGGCGCGACCTTGATGGTGTATCCGCCGGGGTTCTCCACGGTCACCCTGGCCATCTACCAGCTGGCCACGCGCGGATTCTACTACCAGGGCGCGGCGCTCGCCGTGGTGCTGCTCGTCGTCGCGTTTGCGGCGTTGCTCCTGCTGTCGTGGATGGCGACGCGGACGCGGCGGGCGGCGCGCCGTCTCGCATGACTGAGCGGAGCCGTCTCCGGTCCGAGGGGGACGTCAATACCTCCGAGCGCCGCGCCTGCTGGCAGGACGCCGCGTTGGACGCCGAGACGCGAGACCTCCTGGACGACGACGCCCGGTACTTTTTCCATCAGGCGTTATCCACCCCGTGCCTGAACGCGCTGCGGGCCTGCGACGGCATCTACGTCGAGGACCTACAGGGCCGGCGGTACATGGACTTTCACGGAAACTTCGTTCATCAGGTCGGGTTCGCCCACCCCGAGGTTGTCGCCGCCGTCATCGCGCAGGTCGGCGCGCTCGCATTCTGCACGCGCCGGTACACCAACCGTACGGCCGTCACGCTGGCGCGCAAGCTCGCCGCGCTCGCGCCGGGAGATCTCGGCAAGGTGCTGTTCTGCCCCGGCGGGACGAGCGCGATCGGGATCGCGCTCAAGCTCGCCCGCGCGGCGACCGGCAGGCACAAGACCGTCTCGATGTGGGACTCGTTTCACGGCGCGTCGCTGGACGCGGTCTCGGTCGGCGGCGAGGAGATCTTCCGTGGCGGCATCGGGCCGCTGCTGCCCGGCGCGGAGCACGTGCCGCCGCCCGACCCGTACCGGTGCGCGTGGGGGTGTGACGCGCGGGGCGGCTGCGACCTCCAGTGCGCGCGCTACATCGAGTACGTGCTCGAACAGGAAGGAGACGTGGCGGCGGTTGTCGCGGAGACGGTGCGCAGCACCCCGGTCGTCCCCCACCCGGCGTTCTGGCGCACCGTGCGCGGCGCGTGCGACCGCCACGGCGCGCTCCTGATCCTGGACGAGATCCCCACCGCGCTCGGCCGCACGGGGGCGATGTTCGCGTGCGAGCACTTCGACGTCGTCCCCGACGTGCTCGTGATCGGCAAGGGGCTCGGCGGCGGGATGCTGCCGCTCGCCGCGGTGATCGGCCACCCGCGGCTCGACGTCGCGGGCGACCGGGCGCTCGGCCACTACACCCACGAGAAGAGCCCCCTGGCGTGCGCCGCGGCGCTTGCGACGATCGATGTCATCGAGCGCGACGGCCTCGCCGCACGCGCACGCACGCTCGGGAGCGCCGCCCTCGAGCGGCTCCGGGGCATGATGAACGCGCATCCGCTCATCGGGGACGTGCGCGGCATCGGCCTGCTCCTCGGCGTCGAGCTCGTCACCGATCGCGCCCGCCGCACGCGGGCGGTGGACGAAGCGGAGGCGGTCATGTACGCCGCGCTCTCCCGCGGCCTCAGCTTCAAGGTGACGATGGGCAACGTCCTCACCCTCGCGCCGCCGCTCACGATCACCGAGCAGGACCTGGACCGCGCGCTGGGGATCCTGGACGAGAGCCTGACCGCGGTGGAGGCGGAGTGCGGCGTCCCGGGGTAGCGACGCCGGCCCGTCGGCGCAATGTCTTCCGAGGGCGGGGTTTCGCGGCCCGCGCTATCCCACCGCGGCAAGGGCCGGGATGCCGAGCCCCGCGGCGCCGAGGCCCGACGCAATGAGGTCCGGCGCGTAGCGGCGGATCATCTCCGCGCCGAGCTTCGCTCGCCGCACCCGCTCACACGTCAGGGCGATCGCCGTCGCCTCCAGGTGGCCGCCGCTCGGGTTGATGTTCGGCGCGTTGCGCAGGCCGAACTTGACGTACACCGGCGCCGCCACGCGGATCAGCTCCGGGATCTCGCAGTGCCGGATGAACCCGCCGAGGTCGTCCGGCGCCTGCACGTGTACGTCCAGCGGGATGTCCACCGCCTGGCGGATCGCGGCGATCTACGCGAGCGTGAGATCGGTCGCTGTGTTGTACGTGTCCGTAGGTAGGGAGCCGTTGCGTTCGCGTGGTTGTGCCGGGGCGGCTGCCTAGGTAAGATAGATGATGCCGGGAACGTTTCCGGTGTATTCGTGCGTACCACCGGACGTCCCTGTCGACACCCGAAGGCAGCAGCGCGTCGCGCGAAGCCGGGCCCGTGGTGCGGCGGGCGCCGCCGCGCGGCCGTGATCCCAGGGCGTGCGCCGGTGAGCGGGCGGGGGGATCGCCGATGGGGGCACTCGACGGACGACGGGCGCTCGTGACGGGCGCCGGCATCGCGATCGGTCAGGGGATCGCGCTCGAGCTCGCCCGCCAGGGCGCCTCGGTGGCCGTGCACTACGCGCATTCGGCGCGGGAAGCCGGCGACACGGTCGACGCGATTGCGCGGCTGGGCGGCAAGGCCGTCGCCGTTCGCGGCGATCTTGGGCAGGTGGCCGACTGCCTCGCAATCGTCGACGAGGCCGCCCGCGCGTTCGGCGGGCTGGACATCTTGGTCAACAACGGCGGCGTCACCCGCACCGACGAGTTCCTCCGGACCACCGAGGCCCTGTACAACGAAGTCTTCAACATCAACATGCGCGGGTACTTCTTCTGCGCCCAGCGCGCCGTGCAGCACATGCCCGAGCGCGGCGGCGCCATCGTGAACATCTCTTCGGTGCACGGGTTCGCGGGGTCCGCGAGGCACACCGCCTACGCGGCGACGAAGGGGGCGATCAACGCGTTCACCCGGCAGCTCGCCATCGAGCTCGCGCCGCGGCACGTGCGGGCCAACGCGGTGGGGCCGGGGCTCATCGAGGTGCCCCGGTACTTTGATATGCTCGGGTACACGACGGAGTTCGGCAACACCCTCGTGCCCTGGGGCCGGGTCGGCCGCCCGCACGACGTGGCCACGCTCGTGGCGTTCCTGGCGTCTGACGCGGCCGACTTCGTGACGGGGCAGGTCGTCTACGCGGACGGCGGGACGACGGCCCGCATGGGCCTGTGGTGGGAGCAGGGAGGAGCGCCGCGGTAACAGGCGTCCGCCAGCGCGCGTCGCGCCGTTCTCTGGGGAAACGGAAGGAGTGGACGCATGGTGGAGTCGCCGGCGGGACCGGTGCAAGCGAGGAACATCGCTCGGGAGATCCGGGACACGCTCGTCCCGGACGGGGCGGTCGCGCTCTGGTGGCTCGGGCAGTCGAGCATCATCGTCAAGGCCGCCGGTCGGATCCTGGGGTTCGACCTGTACCTGACCGGGGGCAACCTCACGGGGCGGTCACACCGGGCGTACGACGCGCCGGTCAGACCCGACGAGCTGGACATGATGGACGTGGTGCTCTGCTCGCACGAGCATCTCGACCATCTCGATCCGGCGACGCTCCGCGGCATCGCGCAGGCATCGCCCGAGGCCCAGTTCATCGTGCCACAGGCCTGCGTCGGCCTGGCGCGCGGAGCCGGCCTGGATGAACGGCGCGTCCATCCGTCGTGGGCGGGGCGTCCGATGGACGTTCGCGGCGTGACGATCGTCCCGATCAGAGCGGCCCACGAGACGTTCGACCTGGCGGATCAGGGGCACCGCTGGCAGGGGTTCATCGTGACCCTGGGGGGCGTGACCTTGTGCCATGCCGGCGACACCGTGATGTACGACGGCCTTGTCGAGGAGTTGCGCCGCCACCGCGTCGAGCTGTTGCTCGTGCCGATCAACGGCCGGGACTATCATCGGACCCGCGCCGGCGTCATCGGCAACCTGGGCTACCGGGAGGCGGCGGAGCTCGCCGTGGAAGCGCGGGTCAAACTTGTCATTCCGCTGCACTACGACCTGCTGCCGCCGAACGTGGAGCGCCCCGGCCACTTCGTTGACTACCTGTACGAACGCTTCCCGACGCAACCGTGCAAGATCATGGCCAGAGGGGAGCGCTTCTTCTTCCTCCCCTGAGCCGGGCGCGCGCCTCGACCCGCGGTGGCGGGCGGGAGGCCGTACCGGGCCCAACCTCCGCACTTACCCCTCCGGGGACACGGGGACTGCGAACAGGAAACGAATACGCGCCGGGGAATCCCATACCTCCATCGTGCCGAAATCTCGCAAGGCGTCCGGAATGTCGGACGACTTCGACACGAGGCCATGCTGGTGCTGCAGAGACGCGGGGGACCGAACGCGCGCTGTCGTGGGACACGGCCGAGCGCGAGAAAGGGGAATTCCTCGGACCGCGCCCGCACGAGTCAGTTGGAAGAAACGCGCGGAGCCCGCGCAGCGGGCCTGCGGGCAGGGGGGAGAGCAAGCAATGCCGAGAGCGGTCCCGGCGGTGACGCGCGCGCTGGACATTCTCGAGATGTTCTTGGGCGGTGCGGGGCCGTGTTCGATTCCCGAGATCGGAAGGCGACTGCGGTTGCCCCGCAGTAGCGCCCACGAGCTGATCCAGACGCGCGTCGCCCGCGGATACCTCCGCCTGTTTCAGGAGCGGACCGGTTGGTTCGCCCTCGGGTTGCGCGTCTTCGAGCTCGGCAGCGTGTACGCCGAAAGTCTCGACCTTCCCCGGGAGGGCCAGGACGTCGCGCGCGCCGTGTCGGCGCGCTGCAACGAGACGGTGCACGTCGCGGTGCTGGACGACACGCAGGTCGTGTACATCGCGAAGGTGGACAGCCGGCAGGCGGTGCGGATGGCGTCCGCGGCGGGGCGACGGCGGCGCACTGCACCGCGGTCGGCAAGATGCTGCTCGCGCAGCTTTCGGACCGCGAGTTGGCGACGCGCTACGGCGGGGCCAGGGCGCTCGTCTCGATGACGGCGCGGAGCATCACCTCCCTCGAGCGCCTGCAGCGGGAGCTCGCCGCGATTCGCGCGCGGGGGCTGGCGCTCGACAATTGCGAGTCGAAACCCGACGTGCGGTGCGTCGCCGCGCCGGTGTACGATCGGGACGGCCAGATGGTCGCGGCGATGAGCATCTCCGTGCCGGCGACCCGGATGGGCGGCCGCCGGCGGCGCGAGCTCGGCGCGCTCGTAAAGCGGGGCGCGCAGGAGCTGTCGGCGCGGTTGGGCTACGCGGGCGCGGGGGCCACGGCGGTGCAGTCGGGGTCGGGAGGCTAGACGGCGCACGTGGGCGGATCGTTCGCGACGATCGGCGAGATCCTCGTCGACTTCACGCCGCTCGTCGACTGCGGCACCACCGTCGGGTTTCGCATGCACGCCGGAGGGTCTCCCTGTAACGTGGCGGTCGGCCTCGCCCGGTGCGGCGCGCGGGTCGAGTTCGCGGGCGCGGCGTCCACCGATCTTTTCGGGCGGTTTCTCGTCGCGCGCCTTGAGCGGGAGGGCGTCGGGACGCGCTTCCTCGCCCGGTCCGCGGCCCCGAGTACCCTGGCGTTCATCGCGGTCGAGCGCGACGGCCCGTCGTTCTCGTTCTACCGCACCGGCGCCGCGGACACGCAGCTCAGAGCGGCCGACGTGCCGCCGGGGATCGACGAATCGGACGTGCTGCATTTCGGCTCGATCAGCCTGCTCGCCGCGCCGACGTCCGAGACGGTGCTCGCGCTTGTCGATCGCCTCCGCGGCCGTCGCCTGCTGTCCTTCGATCCCAACATCCGTCCGAGCCTGATCGGCGACCCCGACGCCTACCGGCGGAGCCTCGGCCGTGCCGTCGGTGCGGCCGATGTCGTCAAGCTGAGCGAGGCGGACCTGGCGTGGTGGATGCCGGGGACTCCGGTCGAGGAGGCGGCCGACGGGCTGCGCGCCCTCGGCCCCGCGCTCGTCGTCGTCACGCTCGGCGGCCGCGGCTGCTACGCGCGGGCGTCGCGATGCGAGATGCGCGTGCCCGCGCCGCGGGTGAAGGTCGTGGACACCGTTGGGGCCGGCGATGCGTTCTCGTCGGGGCTGCTGCTGCGCCTTTGGGAGCGTGGGCTCGCGTCCAGGCGCGCGCTCGAGCAGACGGATGCGGAGGTGTTCGAAGATGTGTTGCGATTCGCGGCCGCAGCGGCGGCGCTGACCTGCACCAAGGCGGGCGCCGACCCGCCGCAGCGGGGCGAGATCGAGCAGTTGCTCGGGCGAGGCGTAGGGCATGCGGCCCATTGACGTCGCGACCGCGGAAACACTAGGGTTCGTGCGGCGGGCACTCCCCGCACCACCGCTTCGCGTGCTCGAGGTGGGCTGCGGTCCGGGGGACTTGGCCGCGCGTCTTCTGGCCGACGGCGTTGACGTGACCGCTCTCGACGCGTCGGCGGACGCGGTGCGGGCGGCCCGGGCCGCCGGCGTGCCGGCGGTGCACGCGGACTTTCTCGCGTATCACGACGAGCCGTACGACGCGCTGCTGTTCACGCGGTCCCTGCACCACATGCGGTCACTGCCGGACGCGGTGGCGCGCTCGCTCAGTTTGCTCCGGCCGGGCGGATGGCTGGTCGTCGACGAATTCGTGCGCGAGCGGGCGGACCGGCAAACCGCGGCGTGGCTTTACGACACCCGCGCGCTGCTCCTCGCCGCCGGGGTGGCGCGGGGGTCGCCGGAAGTCGATGCTCCCGCGCGCGACCCGCTCGAGCGGTGGCGCGCCGAACACCGGGGCGATCCGGGTCACCCGCGCCACGACGCCGTTGCCATGCGGACCGAAATCGCGCGCCGGTTCGAGATCGTCGAGGCCCAGGACGTCCCCTACCTGTACCGGGCTCTCATCCGGTTGATCGAGGACACCGCGCGCGGGTACGACGTCGCGTGCCGTCTGCTGGAGATCGAGCGTCGGGGCATCGCCGCCGGGCGGCTCGTTCCTACCGGCGTCAGGTGGGTCGCGAGGGTCGGAGCGTCTCCCAAGACCGTTGACGGGTAGTCCACCTGGGGTGAGGCAAACGTGCCGGGTGGGATCGCTTGTGCCTTAGAGTTTCGGGCCGACGCCGGCTCGCGCGGGTCCGCCGGATGCCCCCTCTGCAAAGAGTTCCAGGTAAGGTTGGTACGCAAACCGCCGGTTGCGCTTTCGCCCCGTGATCTCGCGAAGTAGGTTCAGCTGCTCCATGCGCGCGACGAGGGCATTGGCATTCGGGAACGCCAACTTCGTGATCTCCGCCACGTGTTGAACAGAGACGATGGGCCGCTGATAGAGGGATTCCAAGAGGGTGAGTGCGTTGCCGGTGCCACTCGTCAGGCGCTCAAGAACGAGCGTTCTGTGTTCCTCCCGCATCCGCACAATGCGTCGCGCCGTTTCCGTTGCTTCTCCTGAGGTCTCTCGGACTCCTCGGAGGAAGAACTCCAGCCACCCTTCCCAGTCGCCTTGCTCACGAACCGCCTGCAGTCGTGTGTAGTACTCGC
>DASQGM010000351.1:0-1529 GCA_035632615.1 bacterium
ACGAGTACGTGGACTACGCGATGGGACACGGGGCGATGATCCTCGGACACGCCCACCCCGCGGTCGTCGAGGCGGTGCGCCGCCAGATCGGGTTGGGAACGCACCACGGGGCCAACCACGTGCTCGAGATCGAGTGGGCGGAGCGCATCCGGGCGATCGTCCCCGGTGCAGAGCTCGTGCGCTTCACCAGCTCCGGCACAGAGGCGACGCTGCTCGCGCTGCGGGTCGCGCGCGCGGCGACGGGACGGTCGAAGGTCGTCAAGTTCCGGGGGCACTTCCACGGCTGGCACGACGCAGTGATGCCGGGGCAGTCGCCGCCGTGGGACGCCCTCCCCCAGGGCGTGCCCGCCGCCGTGGCGAGCCAGACGATCGTGCTTCCGCCGGACGCGGCGGCGGTCGAGGCGACGCTCGCCGGAGACCCCGACATCGCCGCGGTCATCCTCGAACCGAGCGGCGCATCCTGGGGCACCGTGCCCCTCCCGCCGGGCTTCCTCCAGGACCTCCGGCGGCTCACCACCAAGCACCAAGTCTATCTCGTCTTCGACGAGGTGATCAGCGGTTTCCGGGTGGCCCCGGGCGGCATCCAGCAGACCTCGGGGGTGACCGCCGACCTCGTCACCATGGCCAAGATCCTCGCGGGTGGACTCCCCGGCGGTGCCGTGGCCGGGCGGCGCGACCTCCTCGAGCCGATCGGCCTTCCCGGGAGCAACCGGAAGAAGATCCAGCACCCCGGGACCTACAACGCGAACCCGCTGTCGGCCTCGTCCGGCGTCGTTTGCCTCGACCTCATTCGCGACGGACGGGCCCAGGCCCAGTGCGACCGGACCGCCGCCACGCTCCGAGGCGAACTCAACGCCGTGCTGGCGAAGCTCGGCGTGCACGGGGCGGCGTATGGGATCTCGTCGGGGTTCCACCTGGCGTTCGACCCCGCGATCGCGCCCGGCGACCCGGGGAGCGCTCTGGCCCTTCCACCCGATACGCTCAAGAAGCAGCGAGGCCTGCCCCTCTTCGCCCCGCTCACCGTGGCGATGCTCATGCGGGGGGTGCACGTATTTGCGATGGGTGGGTTCCTCAGCATCGCGCACGGCCCGGACGACGTCGCGCGCACGCCCGAGGCGTTCGAGGGCGCGCTGCGGCAGATCGGGGAGTTGCTCCCCCGATAGGGACGCGTCGTAGATCAATCCCGGTGTCCGTGCGGCGGTGCGCGGCACGCGCCGTCATCCGCAGTCGCGTGTCCCCCGTCGCGTTGACAAACACCCAGGCGTTCCCTATAGTCACGCCTAAGATGTCGCGTACCGCACTGCTTCTGGTCCGACTGCATCTGTCCGGAGCGGAGGCGGCTCACGTCTGCGGAACAGATCTCCAACCCGGACGGCGGGGCGGGACCACACTTCATGTAACGTCAGGAGAAGATCGATGGGGACGGTCCACAAACAGACCGGCCGGGACGGCAACTTCGCGTGGGACGGGGTGGATGTGGAGCCCTATCGCGGCGGCGGGGCTACCGAGGGAGGGTGCCGCTCGGTCAT
>DASQGM010000352.1:0-2486 GCA_035632615.1 bacterium
TCCAGGCGCCGGAACACCCCGTCATCGTACCGCCGCCGGCCACTCTGTCGCGCGGGCTCCGGCAGGATGCCGATGCGCTCGTAGTAACGCACGGCCGATGGCCGAAGGCCGACGCGCTTCGCCACCTCACCGATGGTAAGATGCGCCGTCACCGCGCCGCTCGGCTGCTCGTGCCGCTCCGCGCGCCGCGCGAGATCAGCGCGCCCGGGCCTCGGACGAACGCGCGCCCGAGGTCGCGTTCTTGATCGCGGCCGAGCTCCCCATGCCGACAAGATACCCAAGCGCCACCAGCCCCAGGAGCGGCCGGGAGATGACGGAAGGGAGTGACGTACCCCAGAGGTGATCCAACGCGTAGGCACCCGGCCCCGCGATGCCAACGGCCACCGCCACCGCGAGGTTCACGAGCGGGTACTCGAACCCACCGTTCGACGCCCAAAGCTTCGGCCAATGAATCTTCGTGATCGCGATCGCCATCGCCGCGCCAATCCCGATGCTGCCGAGCGGGCTGAAGAGCCCGACCGCGAACAGCACCCCGCCTACCGACTCCGCGGCCGCACCGAGCAGCGCCCACGCCGAGGCCGGGCGGAATCCTATGGACTCCAGGAACTTGCTGGTGGTCGCAAGCCCGTGTCCACCGAACCACCCGAAGAGCTTCTGCACACCGTGGCCGGCGACGAGCAGACCCACGACGAGCCGCAGGATGACCCACGCGATGTCCATGTTGCGTCCCCCCCTCCCCCTCTATCGCTGTGCGCGACTGCTGGCGCCGGCCGCCTCTCATCCACGACGTCTGGATGCCGCGGCAACCTTAGAGTAATACTTCAAGTGCACTTCAAGTCAAGAGAACCCGGGTGCCGCGTGGAACGGCCAGGCTAAGCTAGCGGCCTCGGGGCTGAAGCCCCTCCCACACCACGGGATCGAACCGACCGTCCGCCACGCCACCGATCTAGGCTACATCCCGGTCATCGTGACGGACGCGTGTGGGCACGGCGACGCCGCGGTGGCCGAACGCTCGCTGGCCGCGCTGGCATTTGCGGGAGGCTCACTGCAGGCGGACACGGCAACGATCATCCCGCTTCTCAGGCAACCGCCCCCGCCCCGCGCCTGAACGCGCGTGCAGGCGCCTCGGTGCGGCGCGCCCGCGTACGCCTCCCGCAGCCACCGTCACGAGCGCGAGGACCGCGATCGTCACCCGCGCGAGCCACGCGGCCGCCGACCGCATGATCATGATCGGCGCTCCTCCCGCACAGGCGTCGTGCGTGCGGCGCCAGGGATCTGAGATCGCAGGCCGGCGCCTCGTCTGCGCGCCCACCCGCTACTTATCCGCTCCCGCCAGCGCCGCCTCAAGACTGCCCAACTGCGAGAGCATCCACTGCTGGTAGCTCTTGCCGAGCGGCTCCGTCTCCGAGACGCCGACGACGGGGATCCCCAGCTGCGTGGCCCGCTGCTGCACCTTCGTCGTGATCCGGGTGACCGTTTGGATGTTGTAGAGGAGCACCTTCGCCTGATGCGTCCGCAACTGATCGTCCATCTGCGCGATGGCGGACGCCGGCGGTTCCTGACCTTCTTCGATCGCCCGCTGGAACGTCTCGGGCGTAATCACGTGGAGGCCGAGCGCTTCGGCCATGTACCCGAACACGGGCTCCGTGAGCGCGACCGGGGTGCCGTGGTACCGGTTCCGCACCGCGGCGACCTTGTCGTTCAGAGGTCGCAGCGCCCCCTGAAACAGCCCGAGCCGGTCGTGGAAGGACCGGCTGTCCGCGGGATCGATCTGATCGAGGGCGTCGGTCACAGCCTGCGCGACCTTGGGCATCGTGGCGGGATCGTACCAGACGTGCTTGTTGTCCCCGTCCTTGTGCCCGACGAGCGTGCCGACGACGATCACTCTCCGCGCAGGGTTGGGGGACGCTTTCATCAGGCGGAACATGAAGTCGTCGTACCCGAGCCCGTTCAAGACCACGAGGCTCGCCCGCGCGACGGCGGCGCCGTCCCTCGCGCTGGACTCGTACTCGTGCGGGTCGACGTTCGGATCGCTGATGATGCTCGTGATGGAGACGTGATCGCCGGCGATCTGCCCCACGATGTCACCGTAGAAGTTCTCCGCGGCGACGACGATGGGCCGTGAAGGGCTGGACGCGGCCGCGCCCGGCGCCGGCCGGCTTCCCAGCGACGCGACCAACAGGACCACCGCCGCGACGATCCCTGTCGTGATTGTCAGGTGTGCGCGTTTCATCGCCGATCAGTCCCTTCCCCGCCCGTGCGCGGCGGCGCGCCCCACCGGGCGCTCGGACTTCGCACTCGAATCTAGAAATCATAGTCGATCTGCGCCCGGTACAGGAGAAACTGCTCTGCGAGCAGCACGAAGACCGCGCGGATGGTTGCGAGCGGTCTCACCTCAGACGCGCCCCCCCTTCATCTCCGGGAGGACGCTCCGCAAGCGGGCGCTCCCCGACCAGACAATTAACTCCATATGAAAATCATTATCA
>DASQGM010000353.1:0-2166 GCA_035632615.1 bacterium
TCCCGCCGGTCATGCTGGCGATGGCTTTCAGTGTCTCCTCGTCCAGCCGCACATACATGCTCCGCCCGCCGAGCTCCAGGAACGTCCCCTCGGGGCGGCCGAGCCCAATCGTGTACACCTTCACCTTGAGCTGCTTCGCCACCACAGCGCCCTCCATCGGCGGCACCCCACGATTGCTTTGGCCGTCGCTCAAGAGCACGACGGTGGCCGGCGTCAGGCGCTCCACGTCCGCTGGCGGCACAGTAGGGAGCGACGGAGACGCGTACGGGTTGTTTCGATCGGTCAACCGCGGGCGCCCCGGCAGCGCATAGACCGCTTCCAGCAGTCCGTCCCCGATCGCGGTCGCGAATTCGAGTTGCAGGCTGTTGATCGACTGGATCACCTGGTCGTGCTCGGCGGTGGGTGGGGTGATGAGCGTCGCATAGCTGCTGAACGACACCAGCCCGATCTTCGTGTCCTTGGGCAGCGCGCGGACGAACTTCACGGCCGCGGCTTTGGCGGCATCCAACCGGCTCGGGGTCACGTCGCTCGCCCTCATGCTCCGGCTGATGTCGATGCTCATCATCACGACGGTTCGGTTATCGGGCACCGGCAGCACGGCCATCGGCCGTGCGACCGTGAAGATCACGGCACAGAGGGTGGCGAGGTAACACGCGGCCGGCAGGTGTCGGCGCCAGCGTCCGCCCGCACCGGCCGCCCGGGCGACAAGGTCGAGGCTCGAGTAGGTCACCCGTTCCCGCGACGGGCGGCGCAGCATCCACACGTATGCAACGAGCAACACCGGCACCAGCGCGTACAGCACCAGCGCGCTCGGCCACAGGAAACTCATGACCGTGACTCCGAGGCCTGCGACAGACGACAGCCGACGCTAGGCGTCCGCCCGTCCACGTGCCGGGTACGCGGGTCCCCAGCGAGGGGACTGCGTTCCTCCGTGCTCGATCCGCGACCGACCCGTCCAAGATGCATGCTACGCTTCCACACAACCCACGTCCAAGGTTTTGATTGCTGCTGTTCCGGCGACGTTCGGCGGGCACGGCGGAATCCCCTGTTGCGTTCTCCGACGGCGGAACGGCTGGGCCGGATATCGTGTGGTTGCGACCAGTTCGAACGAGTGCGTGATCGCGCGGCATCATTCGAACGATCCGGCACGGCCCACGACGCGAGGCGTCCCCAGGCTTGGCGTCACGCAGGCGGTTCGAGGAGGTCCGGCGCGGCCGGGAAGAGACTGGCGGCGGCTGCGGACTACCCGGAGGCCTCGGGACTCAGGCGCGGCGACGGCAAGGTCAGTCCGGCGCCGGTGATTCTCCGGATCGCGGACGCCAGGAGCTTCATCGCCTCCGCCGTGCGCCCGCCGTGCGTGTACAGGGCGATGGCCATCAGCAGGGCGGAATCCGCCTTGGTGAGGTCCCCCCGCGTGGCGTAGAGGCGTCCCAACGCCTCCTGGGCTTCGGCCCCGAGCACTGGATTCGGAACTTCCGCCGCCGCCTCCGTGGCGGCGAGCAGCGTGGCCTCGGCTTCGTCGAGTTGGCCGTGCCGCTCGAGCAGGGCACCCCGCGCCGTGGCCAGATACGCTTTGGGAAACGGCTGCAGCCCCGGGAGATCGATCGAGGTGGCTTCGAGGCCCCGCTCGATGTCTCCGAGGCGGAGCCAGATCTGCCCGATGGCGCCGCTCGCGGTCGCCGCGATGTCGTAGTAACCTTGCGCCCTGGCGCGTCCCGAGACGCTGGAGAGCACCTCGATCGCGTTCGGGACGTCACCGGACCGGTCGAGGATCATGCCCTCGTAGAGCGCCGCCTTCATCGACAGGCCGGGAATCCCGGTCTGCTGGGCGTTCGATGCCAACTGGCGAAAGGCCTCGGCCGACGTGTCGAGTCCGCTGTTCGCCTCGGCCCACGCCTGCAGCAGTTCGGCCTCCAGCGCGAGCCCCGCGGACACATTCGGCGCGATGATCGCGTCCCACAACCGCGCCGCCAGGAGCGCGTCGGTGACACGGCTTTGAATCATGAGCGCCCAACCCAGGTTGATGACGTGGCGGCCCCAGGTGGGCTCGGTGACGGCGTCGTCGACCTGTACGCCGAGACGGCCCGCGATGACCACGACGCGCGGGAGAGGCATGCGGTATCGCGCGCTCCGTTCGATCCGGCTGAGCGACGCCGCGCTCAGTCC
>DASQGM010000354.1:0-2853 GCA_035632615.1 bacterium
GGCCGTCGGGGGCGCGCACCTGTGAGAGCACAAACGGCCGCATCGCCACGCCGCGGTTCGCGATGGTCGCGGCGACCACCGCCATCTGCAGCGGGGTCACGAGCAGGCTCCCCTGTCCGAACGAGATCTGGGCGAGGCCGCGCCGGCTGAGCAGACGGGGATTGGGCAGGTACCCGGGTTCGGTCGGCAGGTCGAACCGGGGCGCCTGGCCGAGCCCGAACGCCCGGGCGGTCCGGATGATCGCGTCCGCGCCGGTCGCGAGGCCGAGGTGCACGAACGCGACGTTGCACGACACCGCAAACGCTTGGGCCACCGTCATGGGGCCGTACCGCTCGTGCTCGAAGTTCGTGATCACGGCGCCGTCCACGGAGACCGAGGCGGCGCAGTCGACCGTCGTCTGCTGGGTCGCCCGGCCGGCCGCGAGCGCGGCGGCGAGGACGACCGGCTTGAACGACGAGCCGGGCGGGTACTGCCCCGAGGTCGCCCGGTTCAGCAGCGGCGACGCCGGGTCGCGCGAGATCGCGGGCCACTCGGCATCCGCCGACGCGGGATCGAACGTGGGACGGCTGACCAGCGCCAACACCGCCCCGGTGCGCGGATCCAAAACGACCGCCGCGCCCCGGTTGTTCCCAAGCGCCTGCGCCGCCGCCTGCTGCACGGTCGCATCCACGGTCAACACGAGGTCGTCACCGTGCGGCGGCCGCCCCAGCGCGTTTTGCAGCGCCTCCCACGGGTCTGTCGCCGGAAGGCCGAGGAGCTCGGGGTCGTACCGCGCCTCGAGACCGGCGAGCCCATAGCGCGAGCTCCGGTACCCGACGAGCTGCGCGTACAACGGCCCGTCGGCGTACCGGCGCGCCTGCCGGCCTCTCTGCATGACGGAGTCCGCCAACACCGCGAGATGACGGTCGAGCACGCGGCCCCACTGGATCTGCTCCGAGGCGATCGCGAGACGAGGGTTCTGCGGGCTGTCGGCCAGCTGCGGGCCCCAGATCACCTGCACGCCGGCCAGGTACAGGAGCAGGACGACAAACAGCCCCGCGAGCAGCCGGCCGAGCTTAGCGGTCCGCCGCGCCACCGAGCACCTCCACGTCGCCTCGTCGCCCCACCGTCCGGGCGCTCACGCCGAGAAGCAGCGCGAGCGCGATGAAGTTGCTCACTGCGGCGCTTCCCCCGTAGGTCAGGAACGGCGCGGGGATCCCGGTCAGGGGGATCAGCCGCGTGCTGCCCCCGAGAATGATGAACGTCTGCAGCCCGAGCGCAGTGGCCAGCCCAACCGCCATGAGCGCCTCGAACGTCCCGCCGGCGAGCACGGCGGTCCGGAACATCCGGCCGACGAGCACGAGGTACAGGGCGACCACGCAGAACGTCCCGACCGCGCCCAGTTCCTCGCCGACCGCCGGGAAGATCATGTCGGTGTAGGACGCCGGCATCAACGTCGGATGCCCTGCGCCGAGGCCCGTCCCGACGACCCCGCCCGTCGCGAGGGCGTAGAGCCCCTGAAGGATCTGATAGCCACCCCCTGACGCGTCGGCCCAGGGATTGACCCAGTCGTCCACGCGCACGCGGACGTGCCCGAACCAGTGATAGCAGAGGGCCGCGCCGGAGACGAACGCGGCGAGACCGATCAGCGCGTAGTCGATGCGCCCCGTCGCCACGTACAGCATGGCGATGAAGATCCCGTAGTAGAGCATCGCCAGCCCGAGGTCACGCTGAAAAACGAGCAGGAGCAACGCGCCGAGGCAGCAGGCCAGCATTGGGCCGAGCCGTCCGAGTTCCGCCCGCCACCGGCGCGGCCCCGGCAGCATCAGCGTCCCGCGCGTCTCGGTGAGCACGCCGGCAAAGAACGCCACGAGCAGCAACTTGACGATCTCACCCGGCTCGACGGCCACACCGCCGAGCAGCAGCCACTGACGCGCACCGTTTCGCTCGACCCCGGCGATCACCGTCACCGCCAGGAGGACCAGGCCGAGCACCGCGCACAGATAGGTGTACCGTCGCACCCATCGCAGGTCTCGCAGGACACCCAGGGTGAGGAGGAGCGCGGTGAGCCCGAGGGCAATCCAGGCGGCCTGCCGGACCAGGTACTCCGGGCGAAGCCGGTAGATCATCACAAGCCCGATCGCCGACAGTCCGGCGGCGACCGGCAGCATCACCTCGTCGGCCGCGCTGCCGGCGGCGCACAGTGCGCCGTGGACGATCAGAAACCCGGCGAGCGCGACGCCGCCGATCACGACCGGGCGCCACGGCTCGGCAGCGTACAGGGCAAGGTGCACCGCCGCCAGCCCAATCACGCCGAGCCCCACGGCGCCGGCCAACAACCCGCGCTCGCGGGCGCGGAACAACAGCGCTCTGCGACCCGCGGGGACCGGACGGGCATCGGCCGGGGACGTGCTCATCCGCTCACGGCCGGCGCACGAGATCCGCGAGCAGCGTCTCGGCGTCCTCGGGCGTGCGCACCGGAATGCCCTGAAGCACCGTCCCGCGGTACGCGGGCGCGATCTGCGCGACCGGGACCGGAGTGGCGCGCACCACCGAGAACAACGGCACGCCCAGCACGCGCGCGGGCACCCCGCGCATCACGGCCACACGGTCCCCGCGCACGCCGAGGAAGTACGAGTGCTCCAGATGATAGACCGCGACGCCGGCCGCGAGAAACAGCGCGAGCACCACCGGCGCCACCGCACGGGTGAGCTGCACGGCCCAGCGCGGTCGCAAGCGGACCACGACCACCGACGCGTTGTCGAGGCCGCCTCGGGCGTTCGCCAAGCTGACGAGCACCCGACACGCGTCCTCGGTGTCCGGCGTGCCGCGCACGACGGCGGCGATCTCCTCGGGAGGCACCGCGTCGTGCAA
>DASQGM010000355.1:0-3742 GCA_035632615.1 bacterium
CCTCCCCCACCCCCCGCACGTTCGCTCCGGCGGCACGCGGAGGTCCGCGCCGCAGCATCGCTGTATCGTCTTCCGGTCCGAGCATCCGCGCTCCTGTCCGCGGCGTGCGAACCGACGTGAAAGTTGGGTGAAGCCCGCCTACCCGGTCCCGCCGGCAGGCACGGACGCGGTGTCTCCGGGCAGGGCCGCGGCGTCCCGCCAGAGCTCTTCGAACCGCGCCTTGTTCCAGCGCGCCAGGTCGTCGCCCGCGCCCATGGAGTGGCCTTCGCACGCGACGGCGCCGTCGTAGCTTCGAAACGCCGCGAGCACGCGCACGAGATCCCGCGCCCCTTGGCCGAGCGGCAGATGCAGGCGGGACTCGTCCGCGTCGCTGAG
The DNA here is from genome assembly GCA_035632615.1 of bacterium. Taxonomy (GTDB): domain Bacteria; phylum Sysuimicrobiota; class Sysuimicrobiia; order Sysuimicrobiales; family Segetimicrobiaceae; genus JAJPIA01. The sequence goes on from DASQGM010000355.1 coordinate 376, forward strand.
GTGAATGTGCGTGATCCGCTCCAGCGCGCCGATGAACGCCACCTCATCGGCGCCCCACGGGATGTGTGCCACGTCCAGCGCCGTTCCGACGTTGTCCCGGCCCGTTTCCCGGACGAGCCGGTTGGCGTCGTCCGGGGAGACCACATACTCGCCCTGCCGCGGCTCCATGTGTTCGATCGCGAGGCGGATGCCGTGCTCCCCGGCGTGATCGGCCAGCTCGCGGACGCCGGCGACCAGGTCCGGCCAGTACCGCTCGGCGTCGTCGTACGGCATGGTGGCGTGGCCCGGGTGCATCACGACCATGGCCACGCCGATCTGCGCCGCGAGCCCGATCGAGTGGTGGAGCGCGGCCAGCGACGCGGACCGGATCGCGTCCAGCCTGGATGTCGTGTTGAGATCCCAGCTGAGCGCGTGCAGGGTCAGCGCGAGCCCCAGGTCACGCGCCTGCCCGCCGACCGCCGCCGGGTCGCTTCCCGTCTCGATGAGATGGTAGTCCCACAGTTCGACCCCGTCGTACCCGAGCTCACGCGCCGTCGCGAGGATCTCCGGGGGGTCGTGCGCCCACATCAGCGGCACACTGAGGAGCAGCCGGCAGCGGCGCTCAACCCGCGGCAGGTCCCCGAGCGCGACGGGAACCGCGGGTCGCGCGCCCCGGGGCGCGGCGCGCCGGGGCCGCACGATGTGCATCGTGGCGCGAAACTCCGCGGCGACACGGAACGGCTTCGTGAGGACGCGACCGGGCAGACGCGTGATGAACTCCCGCGGCTGGCGCCGGAACTCGGTGGTGATCTCGAACGGCTTCGCGAGGAGCCGCCGCATGACGCTGTCGACGTACTGCTCCATGAACTGCAGCGTGTCCACCGCCACGGCCCGGCCGCAGACGATGCAGAACACGCGCGACACGGCGCCCCCGCCGGACACCACTAGGTGTGGCGTGGTCCGGTGGCAGTGCCCGCAATGGAGCTGCACCTCGTACCGGTCGTGGATCTTCGGCATATCGTCCCTGGGCGCTACCGGCCCGTTGCCTCCGCGCGGCGGCCGACCTCATTCAGTGCCGGCACGCCCCGCGTTCGCCGCCGGACGCCCCGGCCGGCCGCACCGTTCCCGCGGGCTCCGCCGTGGAGCGCGCCCGCCGCGGAGGCGCCGGCCTGCGCCAGCCGAAGCACCCCCCGCGCGGCCAGGTTGTCTGTGACGAGGACGTCCACCAGGCCTCCGCGGAGGGCCCCGAGGATGGCCTCGGCTTTTTCCAACCCGCCGGCGACGCCGATGACGGTGGGAATTCGCCGCAGGTCGTCGAGCGTCACGGCCAGGATCCGCGTGTCCAGGGTCTCGCCCGACGGCGCCCCGTCAGGCCCGAACGCCCGCGTGCAGACGTCCCCCACCGCGCCCTGCCGCCGCAGCGCGCCGATCTCGCCGGCGGAGACGTACCCGCTCTCGATGAGCGTCGAGGAGGGGACGAGCGCCCCGATCCCGACCAGCGCGACGTGCACGCGTCGCGCGAGGTCAAGCACGTGGTGAACTCGCGGGTCCGAGAGCAGCGCATCCCGGACGCTGCGGTGGGCGACGATCGCTGGCGCGTGCAGCAGATGCACGCGTCCGCGGTGCGCCTCTCCGAGGCGCCGCGCCAACTCGTTCGCGTGAATGCCCGGCGCCGCCTGGCCGAGCCCGCCGACGAGCGGCACCACCGTCGTCTTCAGGGGACGCGGGCGCACGTGGTCGATCACGGCCCCCAGCGTCATGCCCCACGAGATCCCGATGCGCTCGCCGCCTCGCAGCAGGCGGTCGAGATACGCCGCGGCGGCCTGCCCGAGCGCGCGGCGCGTCACGGTCGGCGACTCGCTCCGGCTCCCGATCACGATGGCTTCGCGCAACCGGAACATCTCTTCGAGCCCGTGTTCGAGCGGGTGGTACGTGCCGTCCGGCGGGGTCACCTCGATCCGGACGATCCCGGTGGTCCGCGACCGCGTGAGCAGCCGCGACACGGTCGGCCGTGAGAGCCCCAGCCGTTCGGCGATCGTCTGCTGGGTCAGGTTCCGCAGGTAATAGAGATCGGCGACTTTCGCCATCAGCGCCCGGTCCCCGCTCACGACGCTGCCTCGGCCCCGCCGGCCAGCGCGTCCTGGCGGCGCCGCAGGCGCACGATCGTCAACGCGTCGTCGAGCGCGACGTCCGCGGCCGTCAGCGCCACCCCCCGCGGCACGTTGCGAAGGAGCCGGGCGCCCTGCGTGACGCCGATCGGCACCGCGCCGGACCGCGCCGCGCGCTCGGCGGTGTCGATCGTCCCATACACCATGGGGCCGCCAATCCCGTCGAGCACCTCGCCCGCCCGCAGATCGCGTTTCGCCACCGCGACGCACTCCGCCACCGCCCGACCCGCCGAGTGCATCGTCGCATCGCCCGACAGCGCGGCGCGCGCGACGGAGAGCGGCACCTCAAGGCTCGCCAGGTGATACGGCCGCACCAGCAGGTAGTACGGCCCTTCGCCCATGCGCAGGTACGCGAGGTCGCGTCGGATCGGCGCGCGCGGCGAGGTCACGACGAGGAACACGCCCGGGGCGACGTCGCCGATCGCGTAGTCCACCGCGCCGCGGTGTCGCAGCACGCCGCCCTCGGCGGACGGGATAAACGTCCGCAACAGATCGCGGAGGTCCGCTCGAGGGCCGTGCATCCCGGGGCGGTCCGGCCGCAGGCCCGTGGCATTCGCCAGCGCGGCCATTTCCACCATCGTCTTCGTGCCGTCCACGAACGAGGTGAGAATCCGCGCGCTCATCCCGCGCGCGGTGGCCTCCGCCTCGACGCCCTCGGGCGTGGCGGACCGATCCAGACGGTTATTCTTGCCCTTGCCGGCGCACACCACGTCGAGCCCGATCGCCCGCGCGAACTCCACCATCTCGAACAGCACCGACGGCTCGTCCCCGGCGCCGACGGTGTACACGACGCCCGCGTCCCGCGCCATCTGCGCCAGGAGCGGACCGACTGTCACGTCGGCCTCCACGGTCATGGTCACGAACGGCACGCGTCGTTCGATCGCGAGCAGCGCAAGCCGCGCGGTCGCGTCGGGGATCCCCGTCGCATCCACGACCACGTCGATCCCGGCGGTTCCCACGAGCCACTCCGCGCGCGAGGCGATCACGGTCTGCCCCGCGCCCAGCAGCCGGACGGCGTCCGCCTCCGAGCCCGCGATCGCGGCCCGCACGTCGGCGCGGTCGGCTACTTCATGGACGCGCTGGGGTACTCGATTCCGTCATTGATCCTCGGGCTGATCCTCGGGGGCGTGATCGAAACGAACGCGCGACAGGCGCTGATCATCTCGCCCGGCAGCTTCGGCGTGTTCCTCAGCAGCCCCATCTCCGCATCGCTCCTCGCG
>DASQGM010000356.1:0-1961 GCA_035632615.1 bacterium
GCTTCTTGTACTTGCCCTGGACGCGCGCGTGCGCGCGCACGGTCTCGCGGTAAGGCACGCGCGGCACGGACAGCATGACGTCCACGCCGAACTTCCGCCGGAGTCGGTCGGCGACGATCTCCAAGTGTGACTCGCCCATGCCCGAGAGGATCGTCTGGTGCATCTCCGCGGCGCGCCGCACGTTGATCGTGTGGTCCTCCTCCACGAGACGGCCGAGCGCGGTGCCGAGTTTGTCCTCGTCCGCCTTGCTCTTCGGCTGGATCGCCATCGAGATCGCCGGCTTCGGGAACTCGATCGACGGCAGAATCAGCGCCTTGTCCTTCTCCGCGAGCGTGTCGCCGGTCCCCGTGTCGGCGAGCTTGGCAACCGCGCCGATATCGCCGGCGGGCACCTCCGCAACGGGCTCCTGCTGTTTGCCGCGGATCAGCAACAACTGGCCGATGCGTTCCGTCTTGGCCTTGCCCGCGTTCCACACCTGCGCGTCCGACCGGAGGGTTCCCGAGACGACCCGCAGGTAGGAGAGCTTGCCCACGTACGGATCGGCCATGGTTTTCCATACCTGGGCCGCGAGCGGGCCGGCCGGATCCGGCGTCACCGTGACCGCGCCACCCTTCGCGTCGCGCGCGGCGACCGGCTCGCGTTCGGTCGGGGCGGGCAGCAGGCGCACCAACTCGTCGAGCAACGCCGCCACGCCGCGCCCCCGGTTGGCAGCCACACAGAAGACCGGCACGAGCGAGGCGGCGCGGACGCCCGCGTGAAGCCCGCCGGTGAGGGTCTCGTCGGAGAGCTCGCCTTGCTCGAGGTAGGTCTCCGTGAGCGCCTCGTCGGTCTCGGCGACCGCCTCCGTGAGCCGCTCCCTCGCCGCTTTGGCCGCCGCGAGCACGTCGGCCGGAACCTTCTCGATCGGGATCGGCCCGGCGTCGCCGTACGCCTGCATCGTCAGCACGTCCACCACGCCGTTGAACGACGCCTCGCTGCCGATCGGCCACTCAAGGGCGACGACCTGCCGTCCGAACTTCTGCTGCAGGTCCTCCAACACTTTCGGGAACGCGGCGTTCTCGCGGTCCATCCGCGTCACCGCAATGATTCGGCTGGCCCGCGCCCGCGCGGCGAGCGCCCACACCTTCTCGGTCTGCACCTCGACGCCGGCCACGGCGTCCACCGCGAGGAGCACGCTCTCCACCGCGGCCAACGCGCCGGTCACCTCACCGATGAAATCGGGATAGCCCGGCGTGTCGATGAGGTTGATCTTGTGATCCTGCCACTCCAGCGGGGCCAGCGCCGCGCTCACCGTGATCTTGCGGCGCACTTCCTCGGGGTCGAAGTCGGTCGTGGTCGTCCCGTCCTCGACCCGGCCGAGGCGATCGATCGCTTTCGCGGCAAACAACATCGCCTCGACGAGCGAGGTTTTCCCTGTTCCGCCATGGCCGGCGACAGCGACGTTCCGAATGCGATCACTCGAGTATCGCTTCACGGTACGTCCTCCCTGTTCGGGCGTTTTAGTAGCCCAGGGCCGTATCGACGACGTTGCGGAGCGGCCGTCCCGTCAAATACCTCCGAAGGTTGTCGCAGAACAAGGCGATCATCTGGTCCGTGTACCCGGGGAATCCCCCCGAGGTGTGAGGCGACACGATCAGATTCGGCACCGTCCACAGCGGGCTCGTGGCCGGGAGCGGCTCCTGCGCGAACACGTCGAGCCCCGCGCCCCCGAGCTGGCCGCTCCGAAGCGCGTCGATCAGGGCCGGCTCGTCGATGATCGCGCCGCGGCCGATGTTGACGAGGAATGCTCCCCGCGGCAACAGCCCGAGCTCGCGCGCGCCGACGAGGCCACGGGTCTCGCGGGTCAACGGCAGCGTCACCGCGAGCACGTCCGAGACGCGCAGCACATCGTCGAGCCCGCTCGGTGGCAGCACGCGCTCGACGTCGTCGACGGGTGCCGGGTGTCGCCTCGTCCCCCAGAC
>DASQGM010000357.1:0-6968 GCA_035632615.1 bacterium
TTGTTGCTGAGCGGCTCGTACCGGATCGAGCACCTGGACATCCAGGGCCAGGAGGTCTTGACGCACAAGGCCCCGGTCGGCGCCTACCGCGCCCCGGGCGCGCCGCAGGCGACGTTCGCGATCGAGTCGGTGGTGGACGACTTGGCGCGTGCGATCGGCCACGATCCGTTCGAGTTGCGCCTGCGGAACGCGTCGCAGACGGGCGATCCGATGCCGACGGGCGAACCATGGCCGCGCATCGGGCTGCGCGAGGCGCTGGAAGCGCTGCGGGAGGACCCGCTGCTCCGGTCACGCCGCCCGACCGAGCATGAGGGGGTGGGCATCGGGCTCGGTGGCTGGCTCGGCGGCATCGAACCGGCGAGCGCGTGCGTCCGCATGAACGCCGACGGCAGCGTGCAGGTGCTCGTCGGCTCGGTCGACATCAGCGGGACGTCGACGGCGCTGTCGCAGATCACCGCAGAGGCGATGGGGATTTCGGTGGAGCAGGTGCGGGTCGTGGGCGCGGACAGCGATGGGGCGCCCGCGGCCGGCATGGCTGGGGGGAGCAAGATCATCTATACGGTCGGCGCCGCGGTCCAAGGCGCGGCAGACGACGCGCGCCGCCAATTGATCCGGCTCGCCGCCTCGCGCCTGGAGGCGGCCGAGGCGGATGTGGAGATCGTGGACGGAAAGGCCCGCGTGCGGGGCACGCCGTCGCGCGCGATCGCGGTCGCGGAACTCGCGAAGATGACCTGGGGATTCGGGGCGACGCATCCACCGGTGTTCGGCGTGGCATCGCAGGCGATCACCCATCGCGCGCCGGCGTTCGGGGCCCACGCCGCGCGGGTGCGCGTGGATCCGGAGTCCGGACGCGTGCGCGTCTTGGAGTACGCCGTCGCGCAGGATGTTGGGCGCGCCATCAACCCGGCGGCCGTGCGCGCACAGATCCACGGCGGAGTCGCGCAGGGTATCGGGTGGGCGCTGTTCGAGGAGATGGCGTACGACGACACGGGCACGTTGTCGACGGGCAGCTTCCTGGACTACGCCGTGCCGCGGGCCGGGGACGTGCCCGTGATCCGCGACATGCTCGTGGAGGTCCCGTCGGAGCACGGGCCCTACGGCGCCAAGGGGGTTGGCGAACCTCCGGTCGTGCCGGTCGCTGCGGCGATCGGAAACGCCATCGCGGACGCCACGGGGGCACGCGTCGATCGGCTGCCGATGACCCCCGAGGTGGTAGCCGGGGCGCTGGCCGCCTCGGCGAAGCGGTGACCGGTCCCTCGGTGCACCTCGCCGTTGTCGGCGCGGGCCCGGCCGGCCTCGCGGCGGCCGGCGATGCGTCGGCGGCCGGAGCGCGCGTGGTGTTGATCGAGGAGCGTCCGGCGCTCGGCGGCCGGGCCATGATCGTGCCGGGCGCCCGCGGGCTCACGGAGGGGCTGATGCGGGATCTCGGCGGGACCGAGGTGTGGAGAAACAGCGCGGTGTGGGAGATCTGCCGGCGCACGCTGTGGGTGCTCCGGGGGGACCGGGGCGCGTCGGTTGCCGCCGGCGCGATCATCCTGGCTACCGGCGCGCGCGAGGCGTTGCTGCCTTTCCCGGGATGGACGCTCGGAGGCGTGATGTCCCTCGAGGCCGGATGGGAGGCGGTGCGGTCCGGACGGGTCGGAGCCGACACCGGGCCGGCCGTCGTGACGGGCGGCGCCGACGGCGCGATCCTCGCAAACCGGCTGCACGAGCGAGGCGTGCCCGTGGTCTTGATCGCCCCCGAGCGGCCGGCGGGGCTGACCGCCGCGGGGTACGCGGCGGGGGTCGTGGCCGCGGCCCGTGGCGTAGACACGCTCGAGGAGATCGAAACGGCCGACGGCACGAGGCATCCGTGCGCGATGCTGTGCGTCGAGTCGCCCCGATTTCCCGTGACCGACCTGGCGAGGCGCGCGGCGTGTCCGTGCGTCTACCAGCCGCTGCTCGGTGGCTTCGTTCCCCGATATGATCCGTTGATGATGCTGCACGGTCCCACCCCGCTGGTGTTCGTCGCGGGGGACGCGTCGGGGCTGGACGCACCGCGCGCGGCGGCGGAGTCGGGCCGGCTCGCCGCGCGGGCCGCGCTCCACGCGCTCGGCATGCTCCCTGACGCGGAGGAGCGAATCGCGGACGCCCGCCAGCGGCTGCGTGCGGCGTCGATCCCGCTCCACGCGAGGGCGCGCGAGGCGCTCATGACGGGTGCGGTTCCCGACGAAGTCGTGGAGCCTTGGGACGGCGGCTCCGGGACGGTCGTGTGCCCGTGCGAGTCCGTGACTGTGGGCGACCTGCGCGCCGCCCTCGATGAGGGCGCGCGGACACCCGAGGACGTTCGCAGCATCACCGGGTGCGGTGCCGGTGTGTGCGCGGGGCGGCGCTGCGAGGCGGCGCTGCTGCGTTGGTTGAGCGGCGCGCTGGACACCCCCATCGGCCGCCTCGTCCCCGCGCCGGTTCACGCGCCGGTGCGTCCGGTGCCGGCCGCCGTGCTCGCCTCGCTGGTCATCCCCGCCTCGGATGGCTGATCACCCCCGCGGTCACGAGGTCGCGGTACTCGGCGGCGGGGTGCTGGGGTGCGCCATCGCCTACACGCTCGCCCGGAGGAAGCTGGCGCCGATCGTCGTGGATCGCGCGGGGCCCGGGGGAGAGTTCCCTCCTGTCGATCTCAGCGTGTGGGATCACACGGAGCCCGCCGAGACCGGCAGGCTCGGACTCGAGAGCGCCGGCCACTTCCCGCACCTGCAAGACCAGATCGGCCCGATCGGGTACCTGCGGACCGGAGGACTGACCCCGGCAGACACGTCCGCGGAGGCGGAGGCGGGTGAGTTGTTGGCGCGAACCCAGGCGTCGGCGGGGCTTCCGGTCCGGTGGCTGTCCGGGGAGGAGGCGCTGCAGCGCGAACCCGCGCTCGCGCCCACCGTGTGCGGCGCGACCTACTCACCGCATGACGGCGTCGTGAATCCGCTCCTGATGACCCGGCGTCTGTCGGCCGCCGCGCGCCACTTGGGCGCGACGTTCCTGTACCACGCCGGCCACGTCGCTATCAGCGCCCAGGCCCGGTGGGTCTCCCTGCGCGGTGCCCGCGAGCACGTGGAGGCGCGGCGGGTGATTGTGGCCTCGGGGGAGTGGCTCGCCGAAATCGACCGGCAGCTCGGGATCGGGTTGCCGACGAGGATCGCCGGCGGGTACGCGGTCACCACGGAAGCGCTGCCCCCGCTGGTGCGCCACCGCCTCCCGGGTGTGCGTCAGCAGTCGCGCGGCGAGGTGATTCTGGATCACGTCGGGGGCGAGGGGGTCGACTGCGCGGCGGCGACGCGCGCGATGCGCGGGGCCACGTCCGCGGCCGCGCGACTCGTTCCTGCGCTACGGGACGTCCGGATCCTGCATGCATGGCCGTGGCGCGCGACGATGTCGCCAGACACGCTCCCGCTTCTCGGGAAGATCGAGGAGGGCATCTTCGTCGCGGTGCCACACGCGCCCGGCGTCACGCTCGTCCCGCTGCTCGCGCACGCCGTCGTCGCGATCACGGTGGACGGACGGGTTCCCGAGGGAGTGCAGGCATGGGACCCGCGCCGCGCGCGGCCTGCCGCCGCGGTCGGCGGAGTGTTGCCCAGGAAGGATTCGCCGAAGGGTCCATAGTATTAGGGGGGTACTTTGATGCGGGCAACCGGCCCCAGGGGAGGAAGGAACAGAGTATGCCGAAGGGCACCGTGAAGTGGTTCAACCGGGAGAAAGGCTATGGTTTCATTACCCCGGAGGAAGGCAAGGATGTGTTCGTTCACTACACCGGGATTGCGGGCGAGGGGTTTCGTAACCTCGAGGAAGGCCAGATCGTAGAGTTCGAGATTACCCAGGGCCAGAAGGGTCCGCAGGCCCAGAACGTGAGGGTGGTTGGCTAAGAGAAACTCAAGAACGATCCCGCACGACAGTTTCAGAGGGGCGTCAGGCTCGTCCCGCTTGGCGCCCTTTCAATATGAGTCCACCTGGGTCCACCCACCTACGTCCTCATGATCGCCCCTACTATCCCTCCGAGCCCTCCGGGTGCACGGATTTTCCGAGCTCGATCTCCGAGCTCGATCTGGGAGAGACGTGGTGGCCCATTGCCGGGCGGATTCCGGCCGCGGACGAGTGCGCCCGCCTGTCGGTGCCGTAATACGGGGGTCGCCTCGGCCACTTCCAGAGGACCGCCCCTGGCATCCCACCGTCGTTTGGTTTTTGTTTCCTCCCAATGTTGGTCTTGTTCTATTGAGGGCTGTTGTCTCCCAGATGGCTATATTTTAGTGAGCAACTGCTCATCGTACTGGAATCTATGCATTTTTTGCGCATTTTCCTCTCAGTCTCATCCCCGAGTGTTGCGCAGGGTCTAGGGGCATGCTAGATTAGATCGAGGGGAGGGGAGAGATGGCGCGCAGGTCCGCAAGAGCGAAACCGCGGCGGATCACGGCGGGACAGAGGGCAAAATCCCGGGCCACGGCCGCGAAATCGCCTCCGAAACGGAGGTCCGGGGTCGGACCGGGTCGCCCGGGGCGTGCGCGTGTCAGGGTGGTGCGTTCGAGACCAACCCGGGCCAAGCGTCCTGCGCGTCCGCTTCCGCCTCCCGACCCAATCAGTGAACGCGCGTTCACGTCCAGTCTCGATCGGAGCCTCCGCGACTATCGGACGTTGTGGGAGGCACTTGCGAAACGGTGAAATACCTCACGTCTGACCAGCTCAAGACCGTGAACCAGCGCATGATCCGTGCGACAGGTGGCCTGTACCTCGCGGGCGAGCAGAACGTCGTCTACCCACCGAGTCTCGAGTCGCTGGTCAGTTTCGTCCAGACGCGCATCGCGTTGCGCCCTCAACCGACCGTTTGGGAGATGGCCGCGTTCTATCTCGACCGATTGGTGCGGGACCAAGTCTTCCACGACGGCAACAAGCGTACCGCGCTCGAGGCCACGCGGCTGTTCCTCGAGAACTCGGGATACCGGCTTGCGTTGCATCCTCCCTCGGACGTCGTTGAGTTCATCACCGGCGTGGCGAGAGGCGGGATGACCCGAGACGGCATCGCCGCGTGGATTCGCGCCCACTCCAAGCGCAGGATGAACGGGAAGAAATAGCCCCGGGCACGCCGACCTGTGAGAGGTCCTCGCCGAGGCCGCCGGCCGCGGCGACGTTATTTTTCCCATGGTTTTCTTGGCTTGACACGCACGGGTTCGGGAGCGATGATGGGGCTAGTTACGAAAGGAGGTGATGCGGATGGAAGATAGTAGACGCTCCACGCCGTACCGTCCGACCTGCCGCCAGTATCCGCGAATTGAGGTGATGGCCGGGTAGCAGACACGAGTTCCGGCCACCGTTGGTTCGCGGCTCAGCTGGCCGACGACGGTGCGGCGGGAGGTTCCGCGGTCACGGTGCTCCTTCGTGCTCGCAGGTCCCGGGGGGCGCCGCGCACGTCGCACGACAGAACGTTGCGATAGACGCAGAGCGAAGGCCCCGCCCAGAATCGGGCGGGGCCTTCGTGCGCGTTAGGCGACGATTGTCCCGATCAGGTCAGGGGGTCGCAACGGCGCCCCAGAGGTGGTCGCTGTCCAGGTAGACGAGATCGAATAGCATCGTTCCCCGCGTGATGCCGTTGGACATGCGGATCGCGGCGGTGAGCCGCCCCGGATCGCCGGCATACAGGGGCGCCAAGAGCGCGCCGACGCCCCGGGTGTCCCCATGCACGACGGAGAGGCCGAGCATCGCGGATCCCTGCACGCTGATCTCGGCGTGGTCGTGCTGCCGGTAGGCGTCCCAGATCGTCACCGGCCGATAGTACAGCCCGATCATTAGATAGTCGAGCAGCGGCGCCAGGCCCGCCTGCACCCACGCGTCCCCGATCCAGTCGTACGGTGCCCGCACGTCCGGGCTGCCCCAGTTGGAGCCTTCGTCGTAGTAGACCGAATACCAGGCGCCGACGTACATCGCCACCGCGACGTTCGGGCGGAGCCCGTGCACGAGGCGGGCGACGGCGCGCGTGTACGCCATGATCGTGTGCGCCCGGTATCCGAGCCACGCCCGATACAGCGGTCCGGGCCGGCGCGCCACCCAGTACCCGTTCGGCACGTACGTGTAGATGTCGCCCGGCCAGTGGGCGACCGGTCGGCCGATGAACTGTTCGAACGCCGCCCTGGCCGTCGGGGAGAAATCCTCGCTCACGTCCTGGTACCGCGTCCGGTCCAGCACGATGCCGTCCACGTCGTACCGGCTGACGATCTCGTACACGATGCCGAGCTCGTAGTTCCAGACATCGGGGGACGCGGGGCTCAGGAACGCAAAGATGCTGTGCGAGGACGACGGCGCCATGCGGCTCTCGACCTGGCCGATCGAGACCGCGGCGCCGGCCGGCAACGCCGTTCTCAACCACGCGGCCGCCTCTCCGTGCCCCGAGAGCACGTAGCCGTCGCCGGGGATCGGCAGCGCGCCCGGGTCGTCTGGGGCGGTCGCGCGGTCCCGCACCGTCGCCACGGTCCCGCCTCGCACCGCCACATCCACTCCCCACCGCGATGTGGGCGCGACGGCCCCGGCCGAGGGCGTGTAGAGCACGAGCGCGTTGTCCTCGCGCGGAACATTCACGCCGGAGAGCGCGTAGGAGTGTTGGTCCGGGCCCACAACGCGGCGCGTGGCGAGATACGCAACGGCCTGCCAGTCGGGATGCGTGAACGCGGGGCCGGCACGCAGCGGGGAGTATCCTTCTCCAAACGTGTTGACGGCGGCGTCTACGCGCATGCCGCGCGCGTGCGCCTCGGTGATGATCGTGGCCAGCATGTCGTACCCGCGCGGGTACCACTGCGTCGGCGGAGGGTAGGCGGCGCCAGGCTCGCCGTGGGGCAGCGGCGAATCGGCGATCGTCGGCGCGAAGGCGCTCGCGTACGTGACGTATCCCCACGCGTTCTTGGCCTCGGGCATGACGACGTCGACGCCGGCGGCGCGCGCGCGGTCGAGCACGTCGCGCA
>DASQGM010000358.1:0-8460 GCA_035632615.1 bacterium
CAGCACTAGTGTGGTTCAGGTGGAGGCGATCCAGCGCGGGATTGCGACACGGAGCGGCGATCGGGCGCCCGCGCCCTGCATCGTCGCGGGGCGACGGATTCCTCAAACCCGGCCGGCTGAGCGCCGCGAGCGCCAGAGCCGGGGCCGCCACGCTACGAGGGCGTCGGAGGCCCGGTGGCGTCCGCGGCTGCGCGCAGCGCCTCGCCCCGCCGCCGCGACTCCCGCGCGTACCGGATGGTCCACAGAATCAGCGCGATCGTGACGCCGTTGGACACGATCGGGCCGACGACCAGCATCCGCGGGATCGGTAAGCTCAGGACCAGCAGGACCTTGAGCGTGAACTCCCCGACCCAGCCCACGCCCCACACGGTGGTCATGATCCGAAACACTCGGCGCGCGCCCGCCAACTGCCAGAGCGCGTTGAACTCGGCGACGCGCACCGGGTCGTGTCCGGTGCTGAAGTCGCGGCCGATGAAGAACAGCAGCGGCCGGCGCCACAGGAGCGAGAGCAGGCAGACGACCCCGAGCGCGCCCGTCACGAACGACTCGCGGATCAGCACGAGCTTGGGGTCGCCGCTCAGGAACGCGGTCGCCGCGCCAACGGTGATCCCAACCAGCACGACGATGCCAATGATGTCGAGCGTGCGGCTGCGGATCAGGCTCAGCACGTTGCCGAGCGCCGGGAACACCCCGGACAACACGAGCGCGAGCGACGGCGAGATGCCCGGCACTCGATGCGTCAGGTACGTGTACGCCAGGTAGGGACACGCGATGTCCAGCACCAGGATCGGCACCAATCCCCGGATGCTGAACCCTTCTCGGGATCGATCGGCCGACACGGCGCTCCTCCGGCTACGGTTTCGTGACCATGAGATAGAGCGCGATGAGAGGCAGCAGCGTGGCGATCCCGCCCCACAGCGCCCAGCGCGCCGACAGGCGTCGGAACTCGGGGGCGAGGCTCCCGGACCGGCGTGCGGCATCTGCGACCGCGATCAGCCGGCGCTGGATGGGCACGAGCACGATCAGATAGAGCAGCACCGTGAGCCAGAACAACCCCTGACCCCATTCCAACCACGGGAGGCCATGCAGCGGAAATGGACGCCGCGCGGCCATCGCATACCCCGTGACCGCGATCAGCGCGGCTCCCGGCACCGTGAACGCACGATCGGTCAGCCCAACCAGCCGCTGGGCAAACGCGATCGTGGCGAGATCGCCGGTCCGGTCGGCGCGCGCCTTCCACATCGCGGTCACGATGATGTTGCCGAGGAACAGCACCGCGCCGAGGATGTGCAGGAACTTGATGAGCGTGTACATCGGCCGTCTCTTCCGCCCGGAGCAGGCGCGGTCCTGCGCCGCGCGCGTCCGGTCGCGTCAGGGACGCTGGATATGCAAAAGGGACTCGTTCCCGTCACGTGGAATGCCGATCGCTAGTCGTATCTCCCCGGCCGCGCGCGAACCGCGCGAGGCGGACCCGGTTGCCCTTGCGGGGCCCCGCGGAGAGGAGCGAGGCGAGAGGTGGAACCGCGTCCGTGGCATCGCTTCTACGGTAGCGCCGTCCCTGCCTCGATCCCGGTCCCGGACGCTCCGTTGCAATCGTTTCTTCGAACGGCCGCCGCGCGCTTCCCCGACCGCCCCGCCGTCTTGCTCGCCGGCCCCGGATTCACCGGGTCCCTAACGTACCGCGCCCTGGACCGGCAGAGCGATCGGTTCGCCAACGCACTGATCGGTGCGGGAATCAGGCCGGGGGACCGCGTCGCGGTGTCCCTGCCCAACCTTCCGCAGTACCCCGTCGCGCTGTACGGGATCTTGAAGGCGGGCGCGGTGGCGGTGCAGGTGAACCCCCTGTACCACGGCGACGATCTGGCCAACCTGCTCGCGGACTCCGGCGCGCGGGTCCTCGTGACCCTGACGCGCCTCTCCGCCCAAGTGGAGGCGATCCGCGGCCGCACGTCGCTTGAGCACGTCGTCCTCACGAAGGTGTCCGACTACTTCCCGCCGTTGTGGCGGGTATTATACACGCTGACCCGCGAACGTCGCGCCGGGGACGCGATGCCCGCGCACGTACGCGCGCTGCCGTGGCGTCGCTTTCTCCGCTCCGGCCGCGCCACCCCGCCGGCGATCACGGTGGCCCCGGACAGCCTGGCGATCCTCCAGTACACTGGTGGCACGACCGGCATCCCGCGCGGGGCGATGCTCTCCCACCGGAACCTCGTGGCGAACGCCGCGCAGGGCGTCTCGTGGTTCGTGGGTCTCCGCGAGGGCGCCGAGTGTTTCCTGATGGTCGTGCCCCTCTTCCACGCGTACGGCCTCCTGGTGCTCAACGCCGGCATCCAGCTCGGGGCGACGTTGCTCATGGTCCTGATGCGCATGTTCGACGCGCGGCTGGTGGCCGAGCAGGTGCCACGCTACCGGCCGTCGGTGTTCCCGGGCGTGCCGGCGATGTACGCCGCGATCAACCGCGTCAAGCACGTCCAGCGGTACAATCTCCACAGCATCCGGCTGTGTGTATCGGGCGCGGCGGAGCTCCCCCAGGACGTCGTGGCGGAGTTCGAGCGACTCACGGGAGGGCGGCTTGTTGAAGGCTACGGGCTCACCGAGGCGTCCCCGCTCGTCTCCGCCAACCCATTGTGGGAAGGCGGCGTGCGCAAGGCGGGCAGCGTCGGCGTTCCCCTGCCGGAGACCGACGCCCGGATCGTGGATCTCGACACCGGCACGCGGACGTTGCCCGCGGGCGAGACCGGCGAGCTGCTCGTGCGCGGCCCCCAGGTGATGGGCGGCTACTGGAACGCGCCGGCGGAGACCGCGGGCGCGATTCGCGATGGGTGGCTGTTTACCGGCGACGTCGCGCGGATGGACGAGGACGGGTTCTTCTTCCTGGTGGACCGCAAGAAGGACATGATCAACGTCGGCGGCCTGAACGTCTACCCGCGCGAGATCGAGGAGCCGCTCCGGCAGCACCCGGCCGTGCGGCAGGCCGCGGTGGTCGGCGTCAAGCGCCCGATTCGAGGAGAGATCATCGTCGCGTACGTGGTGCCGAGGGAACCGGTCACGGACCCGGGCCCGCTCCGCACCGAACTCCGCGAGTTCCTGCGCGCGCGGATCCCGGACTACAAGATGCCCCGGCGGATCACCGTCGTGGACGAGATCCCGACGACGCTGATCGGGAAACCGCTCCGCCGCGTCCTGCGCGAGGATGCTGCGCGGCACGCCGCGGACCCGCGGGACGAGCCCCTGGCGGACACGCGCGCGTAACCGCGCCTACCGCAGCAGGCGCAGCCGGTCCGGGGGCCAGTAGATCAGGATCGCCTCCCCGACGAGGTCGTTATCCGGCACGAATCCAAACGCCCGGCTGTCCTCGCTGTTGTCGCGATTGTCGCCCAACACGAAGATCTGGCGGGACGGCACCCTCGCCGGGCCGTACGTCCCGTCGGTCGGCACGCGCAGGTAGGGCTCCCGCAGCATCCGGCCGTCGACGTAGACGTGCGCGTCGTGGATCCGCACGGTCTGGCCCGGCACCGCGACGACGCGCTTGATGTAGTTACGCTTGGGATCGATCGGCGGGTGTAACACCACGATCTCGCCGGCGTGCGGCGGGCGGAAGCGGTAGACGAACTTGTTGACGAGCACCCGGTCGCGAGGCAACAGGTTGGGCTCCATGGAGTATTGCTCCACCTGGAATGCCTGCGCGACGGACGTCATGATCAACTGCGCGAGCACGAACGCGATCACGAGCGTCTTGAGAAACTCGAACACCGCGCGGCGGATCTCCCGCGTGTTCATGCCCATCCTCGTCAGCGATTGAATTGGCGGAGGGGGTGGGATTTGAACCCACGAGGCGGTTGCCCACCTACACGCTCTCCAGGCGTGCCGATTCGGCCGTGCTCTCGCACCCCTCCGGAACGACACCCATTATAACACAGCCCCCTCGGCCCTCAGGGGACGCCCACCGTTCAGCCCGGCGATGACGCGCGCCGCCTCAATCCGCAGCGGCCCCAGACGCGATCGCTACTTCGCGCGCTCCGCCGCCTTCAGAATCGCGCGCTTCACGTACACGGACGCGAGATGCGCGCGGAACTCGCTCGACGCGTAGAGATCCCCCTGCACGTCCGCGCCCTGAGCGGCGTGGGCCGATGCGGCCGCGACCGTCTTCTCGTCAAGCGCCTGCCCCGCGAGCGCCTTCTCGACCGCGCTGGCGCGGTACGCCTTGCCCGCGACGCCGTTGACGCCGATCGCCACCTTCTGGCACTTCCCGCCGCTCACCGACAGCACGACCGCCACGCCGACAACCGCGTATCCGCTGGCCGGGTGCGCGTGCTTCACATACGCCGTGCCGGTCCCCTTGCCGAGCACGGGGACCCGTACCTCGGTGATGATCTCCGCCGGCGCGAGCGCGGTCGTCAGCATCTCGACGAAGAAATCCCGCGCCGCGATCGTCCGGGACCCTTTCGGCCCGGTGGCCACGATCTGTGCATCCAGCGCGAACATCGCCCCCGGATAGTCGGCGGCCGGATCGGCGTGGGCCAGGGACCCGCCGATCGTGCCGCGGTTCCGCACCTGCATGTCGCCGATCAACGCCGCGGTCTCCGGCAGAAGGGGGCACTTGGCCTTGAGCACGTCGCTGTGTTCCACGGCGTCGTGTGTCGCCAGCGCGCCGATCGCAATCGCGTCCCCCGAGGCCTTGATCCCGTCCAGGCCCGGGATGCGGCCGATATCCACCACGATCTTGGGCTGCGCCAGCCGGAACTTCATGATCGGAAGCAGGCTGTGGCCGCCGGCGAGCACCTTGGCGTCGTCTCCGTGCTCTTGCAACAGCCCGATCGCTTCCTTGACGGACGTTGGCGCGTGGTACTCAAATGCTGCAGGGATCATGCTGTCGTCACCTCCGGGTCTTTGCGTGAATCGCGTTCCAGATCCGCTGCGGCGTCAGCGGCATGTCCAGGTGCGTGACGCCGAGCGGGCGCAGCGCGTCGAGCACCGCGTTGACGACCGCCGGCGTGCTCGCGATCGTGCCGGTCTCCCCCACGCCCTTGACGCCGAGGGGGTTGTGCGGCGACGGCGTCTCGGTGCGCGCGGTCGTGAACATCGGGAACATGTGCGCCCTCGGCACCGCGTAGTCCATCATCGAACCGGTCAACAATTGCCCCTCCGGGCTGTAGACGGCGCCTTCCCACAGGGCCTGCGCGATCCCCTGCACGAGCCCGCCGTGGACCTGCCCGTCCACGATCAGCGGATTGATGACGCGACCGCAGTCGTCGACGGCGACGTAGTGCCGTAGCTCGACCTCGCCGGTGTCGGCGTTGACCTTCACCGCCGCGACGTGCGTCCCGAATGGGAAGGTAAAGTTGGACGGATCGTAGAACGCCGACGCCTCGAGCGACGGCTCGACGCCCGCCGGCAGACTCCACGCAAGGTACGCCGCAAGCGTCACCTCCTGGATCGTCTTCGACCGATCCGGGCTGCCCCGAACAGAGAAGCGGCCCTGATCGAACGTGATGTCCGCCTCGGACGCCTCCAGCATGTGCGCCGCGATCTTCCCCGCCTTCTCCTTCACCCGGCGCGCGGCGACCACGATCGCGGCGCCTCCGACGACCGTCGTGCGGCTGCCGTAGGTCCCCCATCCCATCGCGATCGCGCCGGTGTCGCCGTGCACCACGTCGATGTCGTCGATCGGTAGGCCGAGCTCCTCGGCGACGATCTGCGCGAACGTCGTCTCTTCACCCTGCCCGTGCGGCGACGCGCCGGTGAACACGGTCGCCTTGCCGGTCGGGTGGAGACGCACCGTGGCGCTCTCCCACAGCCCGCCCTGGAAGCCGACCGCGCCGGCGACCGCCGACGGGCCGAGCCCACAGATCTCCACGTACGTGCTCAACCCGACGCCGAGGTACCGGTTGTCCTTCGGTCCCTGTTTCTGAAAGTCCCGGATCTTCTGATAGCCGACCATCTCGAGCGCCTTGTCGAGCGCAGGCTCGTAGTTGCCGCTGTCGTACGTCAGTCCCTCGACCGTCGTGTACGGAAACTGCTCGCGCTTGATGAAATTCTTGCGGCGGACGTCCACGGGGTCCATCTTGAGCGCGCCCGCGACGAGGTCGACCATCCGCTCGATCAGGTAGGTCGCCTCCGGGCGACCGGCCCCCCGGTACGCGTCCACGGGCGACGTGTTCGTGAACACGCCGAGCACCTCATACGAGAGGTTCGGAATCGTGTAGCACCCGGTGAGGATCAAGCCGTGCAGGATCGTGGGCACGCCCGGCGCGGCGGTCGAGAGGTACGCGCCAAGATTGGCCCACGTCTTGCCCCGAAGCGCGGTGATCGTGCCGTCCTTCCGCGCCGCGATCTCGAGATCGGTGATGTGGTCCCGACCGTGAATCGTCGCGACGTAGTTCTCGCGGCGATCCTCAACCCACTTCACCGGGTGCCCCGTTGCCCGCGCGCAGAACACCACGACCGCCTCGTCGGCGTAAAACGGGATCTTGCTCCCGAACCCGCCGCCGACCTCAGGGGCGATCACCCGGATCTTCTGCTCGGGGATCCCCGTGACGACCGACATCAGGAACCGCGCGATGTGCGGGTTTTGGGTCGTATACCAGACGGTCAGCTCGCCGGCGCCGCTGTTGTACCGCGCGACGACGCCGCGTGTTTCCATCGCGTTCGGGATCAACCGCTGATTCACGAACCGCTGCGCGACCACCACCCCGTCGCGCTTCGCCTCGGCGAACGCTTGGTCGGCGTCGCCGCCCGCGACGCGCCACGTGAACGCGACGTTCCGCGGAACGTCGGCGTGAACCTGTGGCGCCCCGTCCCGCACCGCCTGTTCCTGGTCCACCACAGCCGGGAGTTGCGCGTACTGCACCTGCACCAGGGCCGCGGCGTCGCGCGCAGCGTACAGGGTCTCCGCGAGCACCACGGCGACGCCGTCTCCGGCGTAGCGCACCACGTCCACCGCGAGCGCCGGATGCGGTGGCGTCTTGAGATCCGCATTCGGCACCAGCCACGCCGTGGGGATCGGGTTCAGCTTGCCTTCGAGGTCCTTCCCGGTGTAGACGGCCACAACGCCCGGATGCCGCCGGGCCGCCGCTGTGTCCACGCGGACGATGCGGGCGTGCGCGTGGGGGCTGCGCACGATCTGCGCGTGCAGCATGCCCGGGAGTTGCAGGTCATCGGTGTAGGTCGCCTGTCCCGTGATCAGCCGGGGATCTTCCCGGCGCTTGATGCTTGCCCCGAACAGTTTACTGACGGCCATGACGGCTCCCTCCCGTGACACCTACCGCGCGACTTTGCGTGGAGTCTCGCCCCGAAGTTTCTTGGCCGCGTACTGGATCGAGTTGACGATGTGCTGGTACCCGGTGCAGCGACACAGATTGCCGTCGATGCCCCACCGGATCTGCTCCTCGGTCGGATCGGGGATGCGCTGGAGCAGGTCCACCGCGGTCAGCATCATGCCGGGCGTGCAGAATCCGCACTGCAACCCGTGCTCCTCCCAGAACCCCTCCTGGATCGGATGGAGCTGGCCATCCTTCGCGAGGCCTTCGACCGTCGTGAACTGGGCCCCGTCGGCCTGGACGGTAAGGAGGGTGCACGACTTGACGGCCTTGCCGTTCATCAACACCGTGCACGTACCGCAGTTGGTCGTGTCGCATCCGATGTGGGTCCCGGTCAGCCCGAGGACCTCGCGGATGTAGTGCACCAGCAAGAGGCGCGGCTCAACCTCGTCGGTGTGCGTCACGCCGTTCACCGTGATCTTGACCGTCCGCTTCACTGTTTGTCCCTCCTTCACAGTCCTACCCCATCCTGACGACGCGTGCCGGTCCCCACCGCACGTGGGGGCCGGCACGCACGCTGGCTTGCAACAGCCGGGGGCCTGTGAACGCACCGCTGAAGCCCGAAGCCCGGGGAGTGCGCATCGTCATCCGCACCTGGAGTCACGACGTGGTGACGGAACGACGGGCCCCGACGGAGACGCTCCAGCACTCACGAGCAGCGGCGATTATGGGAAGGGCCAACGTCGCTTTGGTCCTATGTATATAGGGCGTTCGCGGGAGGACGGAAACTTCCCTCCGGCCCCCTCCACCCGGCCTACGGTTCGAGCAGCGCGATCGCCTCGATCTCGACGAGCATCCCTGGCGCGATCAACGCGCGGACCTCCACCATGCTCGTCACCGGGCGGATCTCGCCGAACACCTCCCCGTGGGCGCGGCCGACCTCCTCCCATCGGCCGATGTCGGTCACGAAGATGCGCGTCTGGACGACGTCCCGCATCGTCCCACCGAGCTCGCGGATCGCACGCCCGATCCGGCCGAGCACCTCTTTGGCCTGCGCATACGCGTCCCCGGGCGCGATCGCGTTCCCATTCGGGTCCGCCGCCGCAGTCCCGGCCACGAAGATCATGTTGCCGGCGCGCACGGCGCGCGAGTACCCAATCGTGGAACCCCAAACCGCCCCGGCCGACACCTGCCGTCGAAT
>DASQGM010000359.1:0-16089 GCA_035632615.1 bacterium
CGGCGGCGACCTCGTCCGCGGGATCGACCTTCGTGACCTGGTGATCGCCGAGTCGGGGGGCTTCAGCCACGGTGTGGTCTTCTCCGCGGATCGCATCCACGTGACGCTCGACCTGACGGCGTTGGTGCGCCATCCCGGCGACGTCGTCCAGACGGTCGCCCAGGTGCAGGTCGTCAATCCCCGCCTCACCGTCTCGCGGGGCGCCTCGGGCGCGTGGAATCTCGCCGATCTGTTGGGCCGTCAACAGGCCACACCGCTCGGCCCCGCGTTCCAGGGTCGGGTGATCGTGCAAAACGGGCTGGTCGGATACAGCGACGGGTGGGAGTCCGCCGCGACCCCGTTCGTTTCCCGGTTTTCGGGGGTGACGGGGGCCATCGAGTTTCACGCCGGGCACGAGATCGCGTTCGACCTGGCCGCCCGAAGCGCCGACGGCGAACAGGCGGCGTTTCGCGGGGAATACCTCGCGGACGACGGCATCTACGACATGGACGTGACGGCCAAGAACGCCGACGCGCGGCGCTGGGGCAACTACATCGTCCGCCTGCGCCAGGTGGAGTGGGCCGGGGGCCGGTTCGACGGGCGGATGCATTTGCTGCTCACGCCCGCCGGCGACGGGGTCACGCTCGACTATTCGGCGACGATCCGGTTGCACGACGCGGCGGCGGAGTACGTGCCGAGTCGCGTGATGCTGCGCAGCGTCTCCGGCGACCTGATCCTGGGGAACGGGCGCCTCGCGACGCCCGGGCTCTCGCTCGTTGCCAACGGCTCGGCCGTGCGGATTCGCGGCGATGTGGGCTACCCGAGCGTCGGTGGGACGCGGCTCGACCTCCTCGTCGCGTCGCCGCGGCTCGATCTTGGGTTGATGCGGACGCTGTTCTTCCCCGGGGCCCATCTCGGGCTGGCCGGCCAGGCGAGCGGTAACGTGTGGATCAGCGGGCCGCTGAGCGCGCCGTACCTCGACGGCGACATCACGTCCGCGGCGGGCCGGCTGAACCAGGAGGCCTTCGCGGATCTCCGGATGCGGTTCCAGTACGGCGCGGGAATGCTCGCGCTGCGTGATCTGTCGGCGCGTATCGGCGGCGGACAAGTCGCCGGCGACGGGGTGCTCGGCGTCTCCGCCGGCGACGGATCGTACACGTTCGCGGCGACCACGTCCGATATCGACCTCGCCGTGCTCCCGCGGCTGGGTCTGCCAGCGCTGGGCGACCTGAGCGGCCGCGCGTCTGGGGAAATCGCGGGGATGCAGGTGGACGGGCGCACACGCGTGATGGCCGCCATGACGATGCCGGTGGGATCGGTCCGGAGGGTGGCGTTCGAGGACTTGCGGACGCTGTTCTGGGACGATGGCGGGGCCGTGGCGCTGGACTTCCTCGGAGTGCGGAAAGGCGCCACGGACGTGTACGCGTCCGGCGACATCTCTGCCGCGGGCGGCCTGGACCTGGCGCTGTCCGCGTACGGGGTCCCGCTCGGCGACGCGCTCGGATGGGCCGGACTCGGCACGACCGGCGATCCGACGGTGTCCCTGGCCGGGCAGGCGAACGTGGACGGGCGCCTCGCCGGAACCGTTCGAGCGCCGGCCCTGTCGGGCGACCTAACGGCGTGGGACGGGCATCTTGGGCCCGTGCCGTTCGCCCTGGCCAAGGGGCCGCTCACGGTCGGCCCCAAGGATGTGAGGACGTCCGGTTTCGCGGTGGTGAACGGCGCCACGAGCTACCAGGTCCGCGGCGGTGTCGCGTTCCAGCCCCTGGCGGCCGAGGCGCTGTCCATCGAAGCGCACGGCGTGTCGGTCGCGTCGCTCGCGCGGGCGTTCGCGCCCGGCGCGGATGTCACCGGGACCGTGTCGGGGCGCCTGGCGGCGACCGGGCCCTTCGCCCACCCCGTGGTCTCGGGCGACGTCTCGCTCCTCGACGGCTCGGTCGGCGGCCAGCCAGTCGACGGCATGGCCGCGCGGTTCACCGGGGACGGGCGGCGGATCCAAATCGAGACCGCGACGGCCCGGATCAACCGCTCGCGCCTCGAGGTGTCCGGTACCGTTGACCTGTCGGGGCCGCTCAATCTCCGGCTTGCCGCCGACCAGGTGCGTCTTTCCGACATCCGGTCGATCGGGGCGCTCGGGTTTGTTCCCGGGGGCACGGTGAGTCTCTCCGGGGCCGTCACGGGAACACTTCGCGATCCGGACCTGTCCGGAACGCTCACGTCGCCCAACTTGTCGATCCATGGGCAAACGTTTCAGGCGTCGGGCGTTGTCGACTATCGCAATGGGACGCTGACGGTGTCACCGGTCCAGCTCGCGCAGGGAGACGCCCGCTACGGCGTGACTGGCTGGCTCCGCGGGGGCGCCCGGCCGACCGCAGATCTGACGTTCAGCGTCGCGCACGGGCAGATCGCCACCGTCGTGGCCGCGGCCGCCGTGACGCCGTTGGTCTCGGTCGGCGGGACGATCGACGGCACGGTTGGCCTCCGGGGCCCGCTCGACGATCCCGCGGCGCACCTGGCGCTGTCGATGCACGACGGCCAGGTCGGCGGCGTGCCGATCGGAACCGGGGACGCCGACCTAACGCTCACCCACGGCACGGTGGACATTCAGAAGCTCGCGTTGCACCCCGCCCGAGGCCAGCTCGCGGCGCAGGGCCGGGTCGAGCTGCGTGGCACGAGCGCGGTCGAGGTCTCCGGCCAGGATCTGGACGTGAACGTGCTCCGCGCGCTGTTCCACACGGACCAAACGCTCGCGGGGGCGCTG
The DNA here is from genome assembly GCA_035632615.1 of bacterium. Lineage (GTDB taxonomy): Bacteria > Sysuimicrobiota > Sysuimicrobiia > Sysuimicrobiales > Segetimicrobiaceae > JAJPIA01. The sequence goes on from DASQGM010000359.1 coordinate 2,741, forward strand.
AACTTCACGATTCAGTGGAGCGGTCCGACCAACAATCCGACGGCCGGCCTTTCGATGGAGGCGTTGAACGCGGGGATGCCGGGCGCGACCGCGGACCGGATTGCGTCGCTCGCCTACTACAAGGACGGCACCATCACGATTGAGACCGGGACGATCGAGAAGGGGACACACAAGCTCCTCATCGCGGGGACGGTGCCGGTGACACCCGGCGGGTTCGCGCTCGCCCCCGACCGCCCGCTGAGCCTGCAGGTGTCGCTCGAGGACGCCGATCTCAGCCTGTTGACCCTGCTCACCCCCGAGATCCAAGACGGCAGCGGGACGGTGGCCGGCCAGGTCTCCATCGGCGGGACGGTGGCCGCCCCCGAGATGAGCGGGACCGTGCAATCGCACGGCGGCCGGTTCCGATTTGCGCCCGTGACAACGCCGCTCGAGAACGTGAGCGCGGACATCGTGTTTTCCCAGTCGGAGATCCTCGTGCACGATCTGTCGGCGACGGTCGGGGCGGGCACGATGCAGATGCAGGGGACGGTCGGGATCAAGAACCTGCGACCCGATGTCGTTGCGCTCACCCTCGCCGCCCGGGGCGTGACGTTCGCGATGCCGGGTCTGTACACGGGCGGCCTCGACGGGACGCTCAGCCTGAGCGGGTCCGCATCGCGTCCCACGCTGGGGGGGACGGTGACGGTCTCGCACGGCGACGTGGCGCTGGCCGGTGGAGGCACGCCCACGAGCGCGCGCGGGATCCCGGTCGCCCTGGACGTCTCGGTGAATCTCGGCGACGGCGTCGCCTACGCGCAGGGTCCCGTGCGCGCCGAACTCGCGGGAGGTCTGCACGTCGGGGGGACGATCAGCGATCCGGCGCTGTCCGGGGTGATCCGGTCGCTCACCGGGACGATCTCGCTGCTCGGCACGCCATACACGGTGACGGACGGCCAGCTGGTATTCTCCGAGTCCAGCGGGTTGAACGCGCAGATCGCTGCCCACGCGCAGGCGATGTATGGAGACACGCGCGTCTTCCTGGACATTCTCGGCGTGCTGCCGTCGCCGACGATCACGTGGAGCTCGGATCCGCCGATGAGCCAGGACAAGATCTTGGCCCTCGTCGCCGGCACGAGCGGCGCATCGGGCTCCCCGGCGTCGCTGTTGAGCCAGGTGGTGCTGGGGTCCATCACGCAGACGCTGCAGCAGGCGCTCCGCCTGGACGCGTTCACGATCTCGTACGACACGCAGAACCCGTTGACGTTGCAGATCGGCAAGTACCTCTTCAAGAACGTCTACCTCTCGCTGGCCGAGGTGATCGGGCATCCGTCGACGACGACGCTGCCGTCGATCGGCAGCCTCACCCCGCTGAACCCGTCTGGGCAACCGTACACCGTCCTGGGCATCCAGTACTACCTGAGCCCCACGGTGTCGTTGACGTATAATGTCAACAGCCTGGGAGACAGCGGGATCTTCGTGCTGGCCCGCTTCCCATTGTAAGGACACGGGTCGGGCGTCCGGCGCCGCCGGTGCGCGGTGGCGGTGGTCGAGGAGAGTGCGGCCCGGCGGTCACGGATATTGTAGGAATGGAGCGTGATCCGTGTTCGCAGAGTACCTACGTGAACTTCAAAAAGTCGCGTTGCTCCGACCGATGGATGAGGCGCGCCTGTGGCAGGCGTACCGGGGGCGCGGCGACGGCCGGAGCCGCGCGCGGCTGATCGAGGCGTACCAGCCGCTGGTGTTCAAGGTCGCCATGCAGCTCCGGCTGCGCGAGGCGATCATCATGGACATGATCCAAGAGGGGACGGTGGGGCTGATCGAAGCGGTCGAGCGGTTCGACCCGGAACGGGGCGTGCGGTTCAGCACGTTCGCCACGTTCCGGATCCGCGGCCGCATCCTCAACGCGTTGCGGCGCGAGCGTCCCGCGGTGCGGGATGTCGCCGGCCACGACGAGTCGTTCCTGGAGCGCGTCCCCGATCCCGCGGCCACCGACCTGTTGGGGGCCGTCGAGGACGAGGTGTTGGTGGAGCAGATTGTCGCCGCGATCGACCGGCTTCCCGACGAGCGGGAACGCCGGATCCTGCACGGATCCTTCCTCGGCGCGGAGGAACCGCGCCGCATCGCCGGCGAACTGAAGATCAGTCTGTCTCACTTCTACCGCCTGCAAAAGCACGCGCTGCAGCGGATCCGGGAACTGGTCGCTCCGGCCGCGGGCGGGCTGCGGGCACAAGGAGTCCACGAATAGGCGCGATGCGCGAGCCAGACGCTTTGCTTCGCCACCTCAGGCACGCCGAGGAGTGGCTCCGGTGGGCCCGGAGCGACTATCGGAAGGGTGACCTGCGGGGCGCGGTGCTGCGCCTGCTGCTGGCCGAGGCCGAGGTGCGGCACGCGCGCGAAGCGGGCTCGCTGCGGATCGAAGAGACGCCAGCGCGGCCGTTCCGCCGGACGCGGCTCGCGACCATGGGAGCGTTCGGCGCCGCCGCGGTGCTGGCGGTGGCGGCGTACGGCGCGTTTCTGTCGGGTTCGGCGGCGCCGCACGCTGCGGCGTTTCCGGTCGTGCCCGCCGCCCACATCGCGCCGGTGAGCAACGAGTCGTGGGGAGTTGTTCGGCTGGACACCGGGGACTTTCTGACGCTGATGTCATCCGGTCCACAGGCGTCGCCCGGGACAACGACCGGGGCGGGTTCCGGCCTCTCCGGCCAGCGGGTTCTGGATGAGTTGATGTCCCAGTTTGGACAGATCACGCCGACTTCCGCGGGCGGACCGGTGACGCTCGCCACACCTGGGGATCCCGATCATCCCGCCGCCGCCTTCTGACGCTCGCCCCGAAGCGGGGCGCGGGGTGTCGGTTCGGGAAGATCATCACGCAGCATGGAGGACAGCGTGATCGTGCCCAAACGACGGACGCGAGTGGTGCGCGCAATGGGGGCAGGCCTGATCTGGGCGCTCCTGCTGGCGTGGCCTGGGTCCGGATGGTTGGCGGCGCAGCCGTCGACCCCGCCGGCGACGCAGCCGAGCCAGGCGCAGCCGACGGCGCCGTCCACTCCGCCGGCGACGCAGCCGGGCCAGGCGCAGCCGACGGCGCCGTCCACCCCGCCAGCGACGCAGCCGGCCCAGCAGACGCCGCCGTCGCCACCCGCGCCATCCCCGTTCCAGCCCATCCCGGGGACGCCGCAACAGACGCTCCCGCCGCAGAAAGTGTTGGACGTCGTGGTGCGCGGCAACGATCACGTTCCCACGGACACGGTGCTCGCGGCCGTCTCGACGAAGCCGGGCGACCCGTTGAACGAGGAGCGCCTGCGCAACGACGTGCAGGCGATCCTCGGCCTCGGTCTGTTTGCGGACGCCGTGCTGCGCCTCGAGCCCGCCGCGGACGGGGTGACGGTGGTGTTCATCGTGGCCGAGAACCCGGTGATCACCGCCGTCAAGATCACGGGCAACAGCGTCATCTCGACGACGGACATCGAGCAGGCACTCACCGTGCCGACCGGGCAGGTCCTGAACACGATCGCGATGCGGCAGGGCGCGCAGGCGGTGGAGCGGCTGTACCAGGGCAAAGGGTACGCGCTGGCCAGGGTGTCCGACATCTCCGTGGACGAGCAGGGCGTGCTGGCGCTCGTCATTACGGAGGGACGGATCGAGGCGGTCAAGATCGAGGGCCTGCACAAGACGAAGGACTACGTGGTCCGCCGCGAGTTGACGTTCAAGCCGGGAGACGTGTTCAACGTCGACGCGGTGAACGCGAGCCTGAAGAAGCTCTTCGCCTCCCGGTATTTCTCCGACGTGAAGGCGGATCCGGGCCCGGGCACCCAGCCCGACACCGTGGACGTGACGATCACGGTGACCGAGCAGCGGACGGCGACGTTGAGCTTCGGCGCGGGCTACAGCACGGTCACGGGCCTGGCCGGCCTCGTCGGCGTCCAGGACATCGACTTCGGCGGGAACGGGCAGACGGTGAGCGCCCAGTACAACAGCACGACCCTGAACGGTAACAACTTCACGTTCACCTTTCACGAACCGTACTTCCAGGGCAGCACGACCGTGCTCGACTTCACCGCGTTCAACCAGACGACGATCCCGACCGACTACAGCCTCGGGTTGAACAACCAGTTCCAGTACACGATGTACCAGTCCGGCGGTCAGTTCACGTTCACGGCGCCGATCCGCACCGATCCGAAACAGTTCTTTGAGTACGGGCTCAAGTCAGTGAGCACCCAGTTCGGCGCCTCGATTCTCACGAACTCGACGATCCCGAGCGGGTTTGTCTTCACGCCCGGCATCGTGAACGCGGTCTTGCTCGGCGCGTTCCAGGACACGCGGAACGACACGGTGAACCCCACGACGGGCCAGGTCATTGCGCTCAACACCGAGTCCGCGATCTCCGGGGACTTTCGGTTCGAGAAGTACGAACTCGACTTCATCCAGTACTGGCCGACCGGCAACGCCACCGTGGTGGGGCACGCCCACCTGGGGACCGGGAGCGGGCCGCTGCCCATCCAGGAGCAGTTCTACCTCGGGGGGCAGACGTCGTTGCGAGGGTACGCGACCGGGCGGTTTCGCGGCGACGAGATGGCCATCTTCACCGGGGAGTACCGGTTCCCGTTGAACGCGCTCCCGCTCCTCAAGTCGGTCGGTGGGATCACCGGGATCGTCTTCGCAGACGCCGGCGACGCCGAGACGTTCGGGACGGTTCCCACCAACTTCAAGATCGACTACGGCTTCGGAATCGCGGCGAAGACGCCGATCGGGTTGTTCAGAGTCGACTACGGCGTCGGGTCCGAGGGCGGGCAGCTGTGGATTTCCACCGGGACGACGTTCTGAACCCGCAGGGGGGCCGTCCGGCGGCGATGCGCGAGTCGCCGCGGCGCGGGTGCGAGGAGGGAGATCAGGGATGATGCGATGGAACGTGAAGACGATCGGGATCGCGGTCGCGGTGATCGTCGTGCTGGCGGCGGCCGGGTACGTCGCGACGCGGACGGGATCGGTGTTCGGCAGCCAGACCGGGACGATCGGCTACGTGGACATGCAGCGGGCGCTCAACGCGCACCCCGGCAAGGCGTCCGCCGAGTCCGCCCTGCGTGATTACGCGCAGGCCCAGATCGCTGACGCGCAGCAGAAGATGAAGACGATGTCGCCGGGTCAGCGCCAGCAGCTGCAGGGCCAGGTGGACCAGTCGATCCTCCAGAAGCGGGCCGAGCTGCTCGGCGGCCTCGACAAGGACATCCGCAATGCGATACAAAAAGTCGCTGCGCAGCAGGGCATCAACGTCGTGCTCGACCGCACGGTGGTGCTCTACGGCGGCGTCGACCTGACGGATCAGGTCGCCAAGTTGCTCAGCGGTAAATAGGTGCGTGTCCACGACGCCTTTCTCGAAACGGCTCGGGGCGATGACCGCGCGGCAGGGTGACCCGGGATCCCGTCGAGGCCTCGCAGACCGCCGAGTCCTGTGGGCGTGCGCGGGCGCGGCGCTGGTGTTCCTATTGAGCGCGTGTCAGGGTCACACGCCCGCGTCCCAGTCGGCCGCGCCGCCGGCGGCCACCGTCCCGGCGGGGCCGAAAGTGGCGGTCGTGGACTTCACACGGGCGCTGCACGCGCACCCGCGGTGGTCCGAGGTCGACGCGATCGACCGTCGGATCGCCCAGCTCCAGGGGCAGCTCGCGATGCCCACCGCGTCGCAGTTCCAGATGCCGCAGATCAACCTCCAGCCGCAGATCCAGGCGGCCGCGCAACAGGAGGTCGAACAGATGCGGCCTCAGTTCCAGCAGCAGTTCACCCAGACGGCAACGGCCCTGCGCGACGCCTCGCGGAAGGAGCTCGACGCCTTCGTCGCCCAGGTCCGGGCCGCCGACCAGGCCCAGTTCGATCAGAAGCAGCAAGCGCTGCAGGCGCAGTTTGGGAAGCAAATCCAGGACAAGCAGCAGGCGCTCGACAAGGACAATGAGCAGTTCCAGCAGCGGACCCTTGAACAGTACCGGCTGGCGTTGCTGAACCTGCATCTCAAGCGAGACGCCGTGGCGCCGGGCAACCGGCAGCAGCAGCAGGATCTCGATCAACAGATTCAGGCGATGACGAAAGAGCGCGACGACAAGATCGCGGCCCACGAGAAGGCCAACCAGCAGGCGCTGCTGGACTTCCAGCAGCAGCAGAACCAGGCGTATACGCAGCAGATCAAGGACTTGGAGGCCCAGCTCACCAAGGACGCTCAACAACAGGTGGCGCAGAAGCAAGCGGAGATCAACGCCCGGTTGCACGATGTCCTCGTGGCCAAGCAGACGGAGCTGAACACGCAGATGAACACGAAGCTCAAAGCCGATCTGCAGGCGCGCCAGCAGGCGCTCGTGCAGGGCGCGCGCACCCAGCTCGAGCGCGCCCAGCAGCAGGCGGTCACCGACGCCCGGGCGCAGGGACAGACGCTGCGCGCCCAGCTGCAGGACGCCGAGGGCGAGCGCGCGCGCCTGCTGGCGGGGATCCTGGCAGACCTGCGCGTCGAGGCGGCGGCACTGGCGCAACAGAAGGGGTACGACATCATACTCACGCAGACGCAGGCGGCCGTGGACGTGACCGACATTACAGACGATCTGATCGCGCGCATCAAACGGTAGGCGCGGGTGGACGGCAACCTTCACGGGAAGACCTGGGGGCCCCACGAGATCGCATCATCGCAGCGAATGCGCGGGGCGGGTTAACGGAGGCGAGGAGGTCGGGATGTCGCAGTTCGGGGGGGCGGCACTCATCCTGGCGGCGGCGCTGCTTGTCAGCGGGTGCGGGCCGCAGATCGGGATCGTGGACACGCAGAGGGTCCTCAACGAGAGCGTCAAGGCGCTCGAGTACCAGAAGCAACTCAACGATCGCGAGAAGCAGATGGTCGCAGAGCTCGCCGCGCTGAACGGCCAGGTCAGCCCTGCCGAGCTCACGGCGCGCCGGGCCAGCCTGACGACGGAGCTGTCGCAGCTGCGGAGTGATCTCGAGAACCAGCTCAACCAGCAGCTCCACGACGCGGCGGCGCAGGTGGCGCGCCAGGACGGGCTTCGCCTCGTTGTCATCAAGAACTCCTCGTACCTGGGCGGCCGGGACGTGACCCAGCAGGTCATCGACCGGCTGAAGTAGCGCCCGCGCCCATGCGGCTCGACGTCCTGGCCGGGCACATCGGCGGACGCCTCGACGGCGACCCCGCGGTCGAAGTGACCCGGGTGACAGCCCCGGGCGAGGCGGGTCCGGGAGCCGTTGTGGTATTGTCCGATCCACGCCTCCTCCCCGGCGTCAAGGCCGCGGCGGTGATCCTACCCGACGACGCGCCCCCGACGCGCCTCCCGGCGATCCGGGTAGGTAACGTCCGGCTGGCGCTCGCGCTGGCGTTGCGCGCCCTGGTGCCTCGCGCGACGCCCGCACCGGGGATTCACCCCACGTGCCTGATGGGGGCGCGCGTCCGGCTGGGAGTGGACGTGTCGCTCGGTCCCTACGTCGTGGTTGGGGACGACGTCGAGATCGGCGACCGGGCGCTCGTCCATGCGCACGCCGTGCTCGAAGACGGCGTGCGCGTCGGGGCCGACTCGGTGTTGCACCCGCGGGTGACCGTGCGGCACGGCTGCACCCTCGGCGCGAGGGTGGTGTTGCAGGCGGGCGCGGTGATCGGCAGCGACGGGTTCGGCTACGCGCAGGACGCGCGGCGCCGTCATGTGCCGATTCCTCAGGTGGGTACGGTCGTCCTCGGGGACGACGTCGAGATCGGCGCGAACTCGACGGTGGACCGGGCGACCCTTGGGGCGACGCGGATCGGGCGCGGGACCAAGCTGGACAACTACGTGCACATCGGGCACAACGTGGAGATCGGCGAGGACGTCGCGATGGCGGCGGCGTGCTTCATCGCGGGCAGCGTCCGGATCGGTGACCGGGTGTTGATCGGCGGCATGAGCGGGGTAGCAGATCATTTGACGGTGGGCGACGACGCGATCGTGCTCGGCGACACCGCGGTGACGCGCAGCGTCCCGCCGGGCACCGTCGTCGCGGGGCGGCCCGCGCGGCCGCGCATGGAGCAGCGCCGGGCTCAGGCCGCCGCTCAGCGCGTCCCCGAGCTGCTCCGCGAGATCGCGGACCTCCGCCGGCGCGTCGAGCGCCTCGAGGGGAGATCATAGCCGCCGGCCCGCAGCACACGATCGCTGTCCCGGTAACGCTGTCCGGCGTCGGCCTGCACACCGGACGCGCGGTCCAGATGACGGTGCGGCCGGCGTCTGCGGACGCCGGGATCGTGTTCGGGCGCACCGACCGTTCGGGCCCGCCGGTGCGGGCGGCGCTGGACGCGGTGACGGATACGCAAGGGTGCGTTGCGCTCGGCGACGCGGCGGGTGTCCGAACCGTGGAGCACCTGTTGTCCGCCGCCTGGGCCCTTGGCGTGGACAACCTCGCCGTCGAGGTCGACGGTCCGGAGCTCCCGGGTCTCGACGGGAGCGCGCTGCCGATCGTCCGCGCGCTGCGCGCCGCCGGCGTGCGGGCGCTCCCGTCGCCCCGAACGGTGATCGCCGTCCGTGCGCCCGTCTGGGTCCGCGACGGCGACGCGTGGGCGGTCGCGCTGCCCGCGCCGAGGTTTTCGGCGACCTACGTCGTCACGCTCGCCCCTCCCGGGCCGGGCGACCAGGCCGCGACGTACGATCCCCTGCGCGATGCGTACGAGGAGACGATCGCGCCGGCGCGAACGTGGGGATACGAGAAGGACGCGGCGGCGCTGCGCGAGCGGGGGATGGCGCGCGGCGCGTCGTTGGACAACACGCTCGTGATCGGCGGAAGCGGGTTTCTGAACGCGCCCCGTTTCGTCAACGAGGCGGCGCGGCATAAACTGCTCGATCTGCTCGGCGATCTCGCGCTGCTCGGAGGCGATGTGTGCGGTGCGGTGATCGCGGTGCGGGGCGGCCACCGGCTGCACGTGGCGCTTGCCCGGGCGATCGAGGGACAAGGGGGATGACGGTGGAACCACACAGGCGCGGCCCGATGGACGTGACGCAGATCATGGCCCGGCTGCCCCAGCGGTATCCGCTCCTCCTGGTGGACCGGATCCTGGAATTGGAGCCGGGCAGGCGGATCGTCGGCCTCAAGAACGTGTCGATCAACGAACCGTTCTTCGTCGGCCATTTCCCCGGCCATCCCGTGATGCCCGGCGTGCTGATCGTGGAGGCGATGGCCCAGGTCGGCGGGGTGCTGGTCTCCTTCCTGCCGGGCGCCGAGGGCCGGCTCGCCTATTTCGCCAGCATCCACCGCATGCGCTTCCGGCGGCCGGTGCGCCCGGGTGACCAGCTGATCACCGAAGCGGTCTTGGTGAGGATGCGCGGCCGGTTCGGGAAGGCGCAGGTGACGTCGCGCGTGGGCGGCGTCGTCGTTGCCGAAGGCTCACTGACGTACTCGATAGGGAGCATGGAGGAGACAGACCTCAGCACGGTCGGGGCGAAGCTCGTGAGCCGGGAGGAGGCGGCGAGTGAGCGCGGCTAAACCGTCGCCGCGCGTCCAGTCCGGCGTCGAGATCCATCCGACGGCGGTGGTGGATCCCGACGCCGAGCTCGGCGCCCGCGTGCGCGTCGGCCCGTATTCGGTGATCGGGCCGAAGGTGCGGATCGGTGACGGCACGTGCATCGGTCCGCACGTTGTCGTCGAGGCGCATACCGAGCTTGGGCGCGACTGCCGGGTGTCGGCGTTCGCGGTGCTGGGCGGACCGCCGCAGGACCGGCACTTCTCGGGCGAGCCGACCGTCTTGCGGATCGGCGACCGTGTGGTCCTTCGCGAGTATGTATCGCTCAGCCGGGCGACGGGGGACGGCGCCGAGAGCGTCGTCGGGGACGACACCGAGATCCTCGCGTATTGCCACGCCGGGCACAACTGCCGGATCGGGCGCGGCGTTCTCATCACCAACGGGTGCCAGATCGCCGGGCACGTCGTCATCGAGGACCGGGCCGTGCTCGGCGGCATGGTCGGGGTGATCCAGTTCGTGCACATCGGCACGCTGGCGATGATCGGCGGGTTGAGCCGGGTCGTCCAAGACGTGCTTCCCTACATGCTGGTCAACGGCAACCCGATCCGCACGGTCGCGGTCAACCGCGTCGGCCTCCAGCGGGCCAACGTGCCGCGCGACGTCCAGGAGAAGCTGCGGCGTGCGCACCGGCTCCTCGTGCGGTCCGGCCTGGACGTCTCCCACGCGGTTGAGCGGATCGAGGCCGAGATCGGGCCGTGCCCCGAGATCGCGCACCTGCTGGAGTTCATCCGCGCCGGCCGCGAGCGGGGAGCGGGGTTCCCGCGATGAGCGTCGACCGGGAACCGCGTGCGGGCGCGACCGGCGGGCCGCCGGTGGGGTTGATCGCCGCCGCCGGAGCCCTCCCGGTGGAGATTGCCAGGGGCGCGAAGCGGCTCGGCCGCGGGGTGATCTGCGTCGACGTGCTGGACGGCGATCCGGCTCTGCAGGGGCTCGCGGAGGCTTTCTATGCGATTTCGCTGGGCGAGTTGGGCGGCCTCATCGACGCCCTGCGCCGCCACGGCGTGCGCGAGGTGCTGCTCGCCGGCAAGGTGGACAAGTTGGCCGCGATGCGCAGCGTGCGTTTGGATGCGCAGGGGGCCCAGGTGGCCCTCCGGTTCGCGGATCTCCGCGACGCCAGCATCCTCAGCGTGTTCGTGGGCGTGCTCGAGGAAGCCGGATTCGAGGTGGCGAGCCAGACGCGGTACGTCGGCCACCTCATCCCCGAGGTCGGCGTCCTCGGCCGTCGCGCGCCGACCCAGGAGGAGGCGCGGGACATTGCGCTCGGGGCGCGCGTGGCTCGCGGCGTCGCCGGATTGGACGTCGGGCAGGCCGTCGCGGTCCGGCGCGGCGTGGTGGTGGCGGTGGAAGCGGCCGAGGGCACCGATGCGATGATCCAGCGCGCCGGCGCCCTCGCCCGGGGTGTGTCGGTCATCAAGGTGAGCCGTCCCAACCAGGATCCCCGCTACGACCTTCCCGTCGTGGGGCCGCAGACGATCGCCGTGCTCGCGGACGCAGGAGGCGCCGTGCTCGCGGTCGAGGCCGCCCGGACGATCCTGCTCGACCGGGAGCGGCTGGTGGCGGCGGCCGATGCCGCCGGGATCGCGGTCGCGTCGGTCGATGTCGCCCCGCGCACGGGCTGACCGCACGTGCCCGTCGCGACATCGCACCCCCCGCGCGTCGTCGTCATCGCGGGGGAGGTCTCGGGGGACCACCAGGGGCGCGGGTTGATCGCCGCCCTCCGCCGCGCGCGCCCGGAGTTGTCGGTGTCGGCGGTCGGCGGTCCGCAGATGGCGGCCGCCGGGGCGGATGTGCTGGTGGACAGCACGCGCTGGGGGGTGATCGGCTACGCCGAAGCGTACGTGCGGCTGCCCGTGTATGCCGCCCGGTTCTGGCGCGTCGTGCGGCTGGTCGAGCGCGTGCGTCCGGATCTGCTGCTGCTGATCGACTTCCCCGGCATGAACCGCGAGGTCGTGGCACGGTTCTCCGGGCGGCTGCCGATCGCCTATTTCTTTCCTCCGCAGACGTACGGCCGGCGCGGTACCTCGGCGATCCGCATGGCGCGCGCCGCGGTGCGCCTGTTGGCCGTGTTTCCGTTCGAGGCCGAGGCGTACCGGCGCGCCGGTGCCGACGTTGTGTACGTAGGACACCCCGCGGTGGACGCGGCGGACGGGGTATCGGCGGCGCGGGACGCGTTGCGCGCCGAGTGGAACGCCGGCGGCGCGACGTTGCTCGGGTTGCTGCCGGGGAGTCGAGCGCAGGAGGTGCGTAGTCTGCTGCCGCCGATGCTCGACGCGGCGCGCGAGCTCGCCCGCGCGCGGCCGGTCCGGTGCGTGTTGCCGCTCGCGGCCCCCTTTTTGCAACGACAGGTCGCCTCGGCGATCGCGCGCTCCGGCGTCGACGTCCGGGTGGTCGACGGGCGCGCCCTCGACGTCATGGCCGCCTCCGACGCCATCGTCGTGGCCTCGGGCACCGCGCCGGTGGAAGCGGCGTGTGTCGGCGTGCCGATGGTGGTTATGTACCGCGTTTCGGCGATAACCGAGTGGATCGCGCGACGGTTTGTCCTGACGCCGGAGGTCGGCCGGAAGGGCTTCTCGATCCCGAGCATCGTGCTGGGGCGCCCGGTCGTCCCGGAACTGTTGCAGCGGGAGGTCACCGGTCCGCAGATTTGCGAGGAGCTCTCGCGGCTCTTCGACGGCGGTGCCGCGCGCCAGCGCGTCGACCTCGCGGAGGTACGCGAGCGCCTTGGACCCGCCGGTGTGTTGAACCGCGTGGCGGCCGAGGTCATCGGCATGCTGGACAGGCGGGCGGGGGCCACGATACGATAGAGAGAGTGCGCGGCGTGCGCCGGTGCCACGTCTACGGCGCGGGAATCTGTGGATATCTATATCGAGAGAGAACGTCGAAGTAGGATACGGATCCGTAGAGGCGGCGCCGAGATCGATGGACCGATTCTATGGATCGATGATGCACACGGAGCGTCGGGACACGAGCACGCGATGTCGAGCACCACGAGATCCACGATGATGACGGCACGCCGGGTCATGCTGTGGGCGATTCCGATCGTCCTCGTCGCCGCGCTGGCCTGGAGCCTCATGCCCCGGGGCGGGACGCAGCCGGACGCGGTGCCGCGGCCGCCCGCGGTCGCGACACCGCCGCATCAGGGCAGCGCCGCGCGGACGCCGGACTCGTCCGGCGCGCAGCCACCGGCCACGGCCGATTCGCGCGACGCACAGGCCGGCAAGGGGATTCCGAACGGCGAGATCCGGGCGGGCCACCTCGTGGAGACCGACGCCTCGGGCCGCCGGCGGTGGCAGATCACGGCGGACGACGTCGCGCTGGCGGAGGGTGGACAGGTCATGCATCTGCGAAACGTGCACGCGGTGTTCTACGACCCCAACGGGTCCGCGATGACCGTGAGCGGCGCCCAGGGGGTGTACGACACCCGCACCAAGGAAGTGCGGATGACCGGGGACGTGCACGGCGTCAGCGCGAACGGCCGGCAGATCTTCGCCGACGAGCTCAACTATGCTCCCGGGACGGAGCGCGTCACCGGGGTCGGCAATATCCGCGTGGTCGAGGAGCGCGTCATCATGTACTCGGACCGGATGATTTCCGATACACGGCTCGGGCAGACGCAGTTCTTCGGGCACGTGCACATGACGGTGCGGTGAGACCGTTGGTCCGATCGGGAGCCGAACCATCTCGCGGGCGCGTCCGGGCCGGCTGGGGCGCGGTCGCCGGGCTTGGGACCGCGCTCGCGGTCCAGCTCGTGCTGCTCGGCGCCGGCTCGGCGTGGGCGCAGACCCCGAGCACCCCTGCCCAGGGCTCAGGCACCCTGGCGACGCCGCCCGCGCCGGTCGACGTGACCGGCGCCACC